>JANQRV010000187.1 GCA_028284395.1 Saprospiraceae bacterium | reverse complement strand
CCACCAATTCCGAAACAAAAACGGAAGAAGCCAGCTTCACTCTGAAAGACGATGACGACGGAGACAATTTTAACGTCATCGTTAAAACCGACTCCATGTACGGCACTCCCCTATTTCAACTCAAGGATGACAGTCGGACCAGTTGCCCTTATGAAGGCGGTTATCGTCTGGACCAACCAAACTTACAAGCCACTTTAAGTTGCAAGACCGGTGATAATCTGGTTTTGAGCAACATCCCGGCCAACCAAAATGCGATCATCCCATTGAACATCTGCAACAATAGCAACTTTGACCGAACTTACTATCTTTCTTTGGACGGAAGCTCCAATGTCAATGGGGCGGTGCTTTCGGTTGCCGGAACGGAATTGAACGCCACGGATATCGGTACTCCTTTTACCGTCAAGGCCAATTCGTGTTTTAGCAACAACGGAGAGGTCCCGCTGTTGGTCCTTGCCAAAGCTCCCGGCACCAATATCCTCAATTACGACAACATCAATGTCTTTCTGCGCCCCGGTTGCGAACAAAATGCCATTGGTGAAGCCGCAATTTTCGATGCCATTAAGATCAGCGCCCGGTTCTCGAACGACCCCAACGCTATCACTTCCGTTACGATCGATAATGCCCCGGCCGATCTGGTTGCACCCGTCATTACCAATTGTCAACAAGACATCAGCGTGACGATAGCTGCGGGTGCCTGCAGCCAAATCGTAAACTACGTCATGCCAACGGCTACCGACAATTGCTCACTGGCCAGCATACGACGTATCGAGGGTCCCGGAAGCGGTGAGAATTTCTTCCCGGGGACCACTACCGTTCGTCACCGCATAACGGATAGCGCCGGCAATTTCACCGATTGTGTTTTCCTGGTAACGGTGGTAGACAACGAGGCTCCGAAATTCAGTTCGGTTCCCTCCGATCAAACGGTCCGTGTTTTCCCCGGCGCGTGCGGTGAAATTGTCCAATATGCAACGCCAATGGTCTCTGATAACTGCGGGGTAGTCTCTTTTGAACGAACAGCAGGGCCCGCCAGCGGCGAAAACTTTTTCCCCGGTGAAACTGTAGTGAGTTATACGGCCTCGGATGCGGCCGGTAATCAGTCATCCGTCAGTTTTACCGTGACGGTGATCGACGACGAAGCCCCGGTTTTCAGCTCGGTACCACCCGATCGGACCGTATCCGTTTTTCCGGGGGCCTGCGGAGAGCGAATCAATTATGACACACCGGCCCTTTCCGATAATTGCGGGGTGGTCAGCTTTGAAAGGACGGAAGGCCCCGCCAGCGGCGAAAACTTCTTCCCCGGAGAGACTACGGTGACCTATACTGCAATTGATGCAGCCGGCAACGTGGCCACGGCCAGCTTTACAGTGACGGTCATCGATGACGAACCGCCCGCACTGACCAATTGCCCGAACGACATTCAAGTCATCGCCGATCCGGGCACCTGTGGTACTACGGTCAATTATAGCATGCCCCAGGCATTTGACAATTGTTTTGCCGGTGAGCCAGTATTGGCCGAAGGTTTTGCGAGTGGTCAGGTCTTCCCCATCGGAACGACGAAGGTTAGCCATGTCTTCACCGACAACAGTGGCAATACGACTCGCTGCAGTTTCAATGTTGTTGTTACAGACCAGGAAGCGCCGCAGATCACGGGTTGTGTGGATTCCATTGTAGTTACCGCAGTGATGGACCAATGCAGTGCATCGGTCGACTGGCCTGCGCCACAAGCTCAGGACAACTGTTCAGTCGTAACGTCCACCAGTAGTCACCAGGCCGGCAGCACCTTTGAAGTTGGCCGAGATACCGTGACTTACTCCTTCAGCGATGATGCGGGTAATATCTCCACCTGTAGTTTCCCGGTCATCGTGCTTCCGGCTGAGGAAAACAGCTGTGATATGGTAGTATCCTCCAGTGACCACAGATTATTGCCTCAACTGGCGTTCGATGTTTTTCCAAATCCCGCCCATGAAATCATCAACATTAATTTTACGCACGGACAGACGGAGCAAATGCAAGTAGACCTCTTCGATCTTTCCGGTCGACTACTACAGCGCCTCCGTCAGCAGACGGGAATCGGCGAGCAATTCATCTCATTACCCGTTAATGATCTGGCCAATGGGACTTATATGGTCCGGTTACAATTGCAGGATGCCAGCGGGAAAATAAAAACTGGCATTCAGAAGGTAGTAGTGACGCAATAACCTGATACGCTGAGCGTAGTATTGAAAAACTACGCTCAGCGCTTCTTACCCGGCATACCGGTTGTCTTACCATCAATAAGACAATCCATGTCCGTAGGGATACAACGGATCCTTAGAATCATAAGGCACATCTTCCAATTGATTTTCAACGGCTTCTGTGGAGGACGGCATTTCGATGGGCAACTTCCCGGTCGGATTGAATTGGCCGAAAATCAGCTCCAGGATGATCTCATCCTGACATTCGAAATCAGCAATGACTGCCTTACTGGCGGCATTGATCTCCGGAATGACCGGTGGCCGGGTAATGGTCAAAACCGTTACGGTGGGCTTGCTGTTGGTACGCGCCAATAGCTCTTCCTTCTCCTCCTCCTCGAAATCGAGTCGTCCCTGCGGGATGATAAACTCCAGCAGGCTCTTACCCGGCGAGGGAGAAGAAGGTGTTTTCAACTTTTGTACGATGACATCCGCTTCTTCCATACTACTTACGATTTGTGGGTATTTCTCAACCAGTCCCTCTTGGGTCATCCCGATGATGTAGATCTTTTGATCCGTTGAAAGTGGTAAGAATTGCTGCTCGTTTTTTAACAAGACCAACGATTTACGTTGAGCCATTCGACCTTTTTCTATAAATTCGGGACGACCGACCAGATCGGTTTTTTCTAAATCGACATAGGGGTCGTCAAAAAGCCCCAACTTAAATTTGTCACGTAGTATTCTTGCTACGGACAGGTCGATGCGCCCCATGGAAATTTCACCGGATTCGACCAATTCGATGACCAGTTCGGTTACGTATTCCCCTCCGAATAAATCACAACCGGCGTCCAATACTTTTTTCACCCTTTCTTTCTCACTAAGGTGCTCTACTCCCCAGGCGGAGGCTTGCTTGACGACAGCATCGGAAATGATGCCCCAGTCGGTAGCCACTACCCCGTCAAAACCGAGGGAATCCCTTAGCAATCCCTGGATCATCTCTTTATTGAAACCAAAGCCGACTTCTTCTTTGCTTTGGCCCTTGGGAATGCCGTAATACGGCATTATTTGTGCGGTATTGGCCGCCAATGCTCCTTCTACAAAAGGGATTAGGTGATAGCTGAATCGGTTGCCCGGATAGACCTGTCCTTTACCACTGGCAAAGTGCGCATCCCATCCATCTTCTTGTGGGCCACCGCCGGGAAAGTGCTTCGTCTGGCAGGCAACGCTGGTTGGACCTAAAGTATCTCCCTGAAACCCCAGCACATAGGCCTTTGTAAGTTGGGCGCTCAAATGTGCATCCTCACCAAAGGTGCCGTTGACTCGGGCCCATCGGGGATCCGTTGCAATATCGGCCATAGGGTGCTGTGCCAATCGGACACCGATGGCCAGGTATTCCTGGCGGGCGATGTCGCCAAACTCCCTTACCAGGGAAGAGTCCCGCGTCGCACCCAACCCCAACTGGGATGGCCAAATGGAAGTCCACTTACTTTCCGCACTTGCTCCCGGCATGCCCGTACTACCGTGCCTTGGATCGGAGATGAGCGTCATGGGAATACCCAGTCGCGTTCGTTCGGCCAACTTTTGCAGGTTGTTGTTCCATTTTGCATAATTCAAGGCGGAGGTGCCTCCCAAGTTTTGTACATTGGTGATCTTCTTTTTCAGGATGGTTGTGGAAGTGCTTTCCGTCATAAAGGAAAAGGGATCCGAAAAAGTGGGAATTTCGAGCAAGGATCCATCTTGGTTCATACCCAGAAAATGAGCGAACATAGTGCCTGCCTTCTCTTCGATGTTCATTTGCCCAATCAGATCCTGGACCCGATCCTCCAGATTGGCATTGACATCTTCGTATACATCCAGTTTTCCATTCTTATTCAAATCGCGAAAAGTCTGACCATTGTGATGCAGCACCGGCGCCTCCTCTCCGGCCAGTTTCATATTCGCCGAAGTACTCATAGCCCACTTCACTCGGAAGAATAGGAAGGTCAACAATACCAATAAAAGGATTCCTCCGAAGATGTAACCAATTATTTTAAAGAATTTTTTCATCTTGTAGCGATTTAAGTGTCCAAGGCAAATTTTATTGTGTCCATTTGATACAATAATACAAAAAAAGTATATTGTGTCAAATAGACACACAAATGTATTATCCATCCGATGAAGGAAGTCGATTCGAAAAAAATGTGGTTAGAAGGATATGCCGTATCCGAGTTTTTGCCGCACAACACGATTGATTGTGTCATTCTTGGTTATGGCAACCATTCGCTGAAAGTGTTGGTATTGAAGTGGAAACGCGGGGAATTGTGGTCGTTGCCGGGAGGGTATGTGTTGCGTTCGGAGAGTTTTGACCAAGCTGCAACGCGCATTCTCAAACAGCGCACCGGATTGTCGTCAATCTTCTTGAAGCAGTTTTACACTTTTAGCGACCCCGGCCGCAACCGGCCCAAGTATTCCCATGAAACCGAAATCATCAAACAGATCTTACAAAACGCAGACTTGGTGAATGGGGATCGGGATATGGACTGGTTCACGAAGCGTTTTATCACGACGGGTTATTTTGCCTTGGTGAATATGCAAAAGACGACTCCAAGTCCGGATTTTTTAAGCGATCGTTGCGAATGGAAATCTTTGCAGGAAGTGCCCGATCTTTTAGCCGACCACAATCAACTCCTACAAAAAGCCCTGGAAACGCTCAAGATTCAATTGAACTACCTACCGGTAGGCATTTCGCTCTTGCCGAAGCGATTTACCATGAAAGATCTTCGACTTTTATACGAAGCCATTTTGAAAACCAACTTGGAACGTAGTAACTTTCAACGCAAAATGTTGAAATTAGGCATTCTGGTCCGCCACGAAAAGCAAATGACGGGAGCTGCCAATAAGGCGCCGTATCTATATAGTTTCGATCGAGAGAAATACGCTGCTTTGATCAAAAAGGGCACTGGCTTTTATTTTGACTGACGGATCGGTTACAAACCATTTTATCAAAAAAACGACAGATGAAGAACCAATTTCTCAACTCGCTTTGGCTTATCTTACTTTGCTCCTATGTAGGTAGGGTCGACGCCCAAAATACAACTTATTTCCCTCAAAGCACACCGGAAGCCGAAGGCGTTTCTTCCTCCGCTATTTTGTCTTTCATAGATAAAGTGGAGTCCGAAATCGATGCCGTCCACAGCGTGATGATACTCCGGCATGGGAAGTTAATCACCCAGGGGTGGTGGGCACCGTATGGACCGGAATCCCCACACATCATGCACTCTCTTAGCAAGAGCTTTACCTCTACGGCGATCGGCCTTGCCGTAGACGAAAAACTACTTTCACTGACGGATCTCGTCATTTCCTTCTTTCCCGAAGAGACACCGGAAGAACCAAGTCGGCAGTTGCAGCAAATGCGCATTGTGGATTTGTTGACCATGAATACGGGGCACATCAAAGAACCTCGCCCCAGAGGTGGAGATGACAATTGGGTAAAAACGTTTCTGCATGCCAAAGTCGAACTGATGCCGGGAACGCATTTTAAATACAATTCCGCGGCTACCTATATGTTATCGGCCATCCTTCAAAAAGTAACGGGAGAGCGACTGGTCGACTACCTGGACAAACGCCTTTTTCAACCGTTGAAGATTAAAAAACCCGAATGGGATACCTGTCCCCGGGGCATCAATACCGGTGGATGGGGCTTGCACATCGTTACCGAAGACATTGCTAAATTGGGTCAATTGTACCTGCAAAAAGGAAAATGGGAAGGCCGGCAGTTGCTCTCCGAGGAATGGATAGCCATGGCCACTTCCAAGCAAGTATCTAACGGCAGCAATCCGGACAATGACTGGACCCAGGGTTACGGCTTTCAATTCTGGCGCTGCCGACACAACTGCTACCGAGGAGACGGCGCGATGGGGCAATTCTGCATTGTCATGCCCGAACAAGACGCCGTAGTGGCCATTACGTCCGGTGTCTATGATATGGGCGCCGTGATGCAACTGGTTTGGGACGAGCTGCTGCCCGCCATGGAGAAAGAGGCCTTACCCGCAAGTGATGCCTACGGCCATCTAAAGGAAAAGTTGGCCAATCTGGCGCTGAAGCCGGTAGCAGGAACCGACCGTGGTGACCTGGCAAGCAAACTCAACAATCGGGAATTTACCATGGAAGAGAATGAACTCGGTGTCAAAGCAGTTTCTTTTCAACTCCAGGGTGATCAACATCAGTTGGCCGTCGATATGGAGCACGGCCGGGAAACGGTTGCCATTGGATCCGGGAAATACATAAAGGGCAACTTGGTCCAACATCTACCTTATACCAACTCCGCTTCGAAAGCGATTGCCGCCAGTGGAGCCTGGATCACACCGGAAGAATACCAGCTGCGCATCTACCTTTATGAAACACCGGCCCGCATCACCTATACATTCCGATTTGAGGAAAGTGGTTTAAAGTGGGACAGCAAGTTGGAGCACGAATTATTCGGACCCCGAACGCAGGAGTCGATGTCGGGGCGGGTGAAATAAATGTATTTTATCATTACCATGTTTCATACTCATTCAAATGCACCAACAAGTATTTGTCGCTAGCATCAAGGTCGCCCCTAAGGCGGCCGCAGCGCCACAGCATCAACAGTCACCACAGAAGCCATAGCAACCATAGTAACCACAGTAACCACAGAAGCCATAGCAACCACAGTAACCATAGTAACCACAGAAGCAATAGTAACCCCAGAATCCACTATCTTTATTTCATGATGGAATCTCAAATTGTTAGTTACGAATATAAAGACGGCATATCGACCATCCAGATGAACGATGGTTCAAAGAACCTCATGTCGCCCCGGATGCTGAAGGAGCTAAACAAGGCCCTGGATCAAGCCGAGAAGGATGCCGGAGTGGTGATCATCACGGGCTCAGCGGGGGTGCTCAGTGCCGGTTTCGACCTGAAAGTCCTCAAGACCGGTGTTGCAAAGGCTTTTTCCATGCTGAATGCCGGATTTGCTTTGACTACCAGGCTGCTTTCCTTTCGGACTCCCGTTGTGATTGCCTGCAATGGTCATGCTGTTGCCATGGGGGTTTTTCTGTTGCTTTCGGGAGATTACCGCATTGGAGCGACCGGCCCTTTTAAGATAATGGCCAACGAAGTGGCCATTGGATTAACGATGCCCGCCACTGCAATCGTGGTTTGCCGGCAAAGACTGACCCCGGCACATTTTGTGAGAGCCGTGATGCAATCGGAGGAATACAATCCTGCCTCGGCCCTGGAAGCTGGATTTTTGGATCGGACCGTAGCACCGGAAGATCTGTTCGAGGAAGCCAGGAAAATTGCCGAGAAATTTACCCAATTGGACCTGGAAGCTCATTACAAAACGAAATTGCGGACCCGACGCCAATTGATCAAAGCACTCAAAAGAGCCAATCGATTTGACCGTTTCGATCTGATTATTCAAGGCATTCGGCGGATTTTGAAATAGAATAAAAGCAGCCCAACACCATGACCAGCTATCTAAAAATCGCGTTAGCCATACTATTGGGCATTTTTGTGGTCTTATTCTTGGCATTTTTGCTGCGGGCCCTCGGCCTTTTTCTCTTTCTCAAGTTTTTCGAAGAAGAATGGCGAGAAATGGAAAAAGACCCGGAAAAGGAGACCGACTAGTTCTCCAACAACTTTTTCTTCGTACCGGGCAGTGCGTCCGGAGATTTACTCCGATACAATTCGTTAAAGGATTCCACATCCTCACTCATAATCCGTTCGAATATCGCCTGATGTTGGAGCCATTGCCCCTCCAAATCGCCGTACCGAGTTTTGTAGCCCGTCGGAACATGGGGATCATAAGTATCGAGGTTGTTGCGAATAAGGAAAAACTCGGAATTCATTCCGGCCGGCCAGTTGAGGGCATCCTGAAAGCCTTTCTGCCGCAGCTCGATCACTTCTCCCTGACAATTTTTGATTTTTTTAGAAAGGCCCTCTCCTGCTTTCTGCACATCTTCCATCTCTCTTTTTCCTTCGATTTCCTTTTGAATGGCGTTCAACTTTTTGTCGATTTCCATGGTCACTTTAACGGCTTCATGCATTTCATTGATCTTTTCTTCAATGTCCTCCATCAGGCGTTGTTGTTCTTCCCAAACTACGGGCGGAATCTCAAGTTCAGGCGGATCGAGAATGGTAATACTGACCGATGAAACGGCGTCTCCATAGGTCATTCTAGCGGTATATTTGCCGGGAGCAACTCGGTGTCCGCGGTAATCTGCATCCTGCACGTACACTCCCTCCATCTTCATCAGGCCCTGCGTTCGAAAATCCCATACAAAGCGATTGAGTCCTTCTTTTATTGGAAGTTTGTCGGTTGGTATGGCGGTCAAGTTACCTCTGCCTCCGATCGGCACGGGTTTGATCGCTTCTTTTGTTCCTTCTACGGTCCGGATGACAACCCCGGCCTCATCAAGGATTTCCAGTTTCAGGGAGCGGTCATCCAACTTGGAAATGTAATAGTCCAACGAAACTCCTTCCGGGGGATTTTCCCCGTATGCATGCTCCGTAATGAGAAAAAACGGAGGGGATCCAAACAAACGGTAATGTACTTTGGGTTCGAACAACCGGAAGTCATCAGCGGCAAAGTCGCCCTTGGATTGCTGGATGGAAGAAAGGTCGTCCAGTACCCAAAAGGAGCGGCCGGCGGTAGCAATGGCCAGGTCATTATCGCGGATCGTCATATCGTTGATGGGGACGACCGGTAGATTCAATTGCAACCGTTGAAAGTCCGCACCACCATTGAAAGAGATGTAAAACCCTCTTTCCGCTCCCGCATAAAGCAGTCCGGGAACTTTGGGATCTTCCCGGATGACTCTGAAGAAGTCGTCCGGTTGAATATCATCCCCGATTTTCGTCCAGCTTGCGCCGTAGTTGGTCGATTTATAGCTGTAGTTTTTCAAATCATTGAATTTGTAGCGGGTACTCGCAAGATAGATGGTAGCAGGATCGTGAGGCGATACCTCCAGGGCGTGGATCATGGTTTCGGGGAGTCCCGGTGGTGTCACATCGGTCCAGGTAGCGCCGCCATCCTTGGTCAGGTGGACCATGCCACAGTCCGAAGCCGTGTAAATCACACCGGCTTCATGCGGAGATTCGGCAATGTAGTAGATGGTATTGTAATTTTCGCCTCCTGCGCCTTCATTGGTAAAAGGGCCGCCGCCGGGACCCTGCCGGGACAGATCGTTCCGGGTGAGATCGGGGCTGATCACCGTCCACTCCAATCCGCCGTTTTCAGTCTTGAACAGTACATTTCCTCCATAGTACATTACTTTTGGATCATGCGGCGAGTTGATCAAAGGTGCGTTCCAATTGAAGCGATATTTCATATCCTTCGGTTCGTACCCGAGATTGGTCATCGGATAGGGTTGAATGTCTTTCATCTCCATGGTCTCGGTGTCCAATAGGCTGATCCTGCCGTTAAAACAACCTCCATACAAGATTCGCGGATCGGCGGGATTGTCAAAGGCCACCATGGCGCTTTCACATCCGGGGCCGTTAAACCAGTCCGTACTTAGAATGCCGTATTTCTTGGATCGGGAAGGGATGGCGACCGACATATTATCCTGCTGTCCGCTGTAGACCCAGTAGGGTACTTGACGATCTGCCGTAATCCGGTAAAACTGGGCGGTGGGTTGATTGTTAAAAGTAGACCACTTCTTTCCGCGGGTGAAGGAAATGGTAGCCCCTCCGTCTTCGGCCATGGCGATGTTGTTGCTGTTGTTTGGATTGATCCACAGATCGTGGCAGTCGCCGTGGATAACGCGCATACTTTCGAAAGTCTTGCCGCCGTCGATCGAGCGCATGAGCGGGGCATTCAATGCATAGACCACATCTTCGTTATTTGGGTCCGCAAATACTTCCATATAATACCAGGAGCGGGCGGTGATCAACTGATTACTGGATTTAAGGGTCCAGCTAGCGCCGGCATCGTCAGAGCGGTACAAGCCCGACTCCTTTTTTTCTGCTTCCACCAGGGCAAATACTTTCCGGGGATTTGCTCCCGATACCGACAATCCGATCTTGCCCATCATATCGGGAAGTCCTTTGGTTATCTTTTTCCAGGAAACGCCGCCGTCGGTTGATTTGTAAACGGCCGATCCGGCTCCACCACTCTCCACCTTCCAGGGATAGCGACGATGCTGCCAGGTGGCGGCATACAATATCCGGGGATTGGTGGGGTCCATCACCAAGCTCGACACACCCGTATTTTCATCCACGTAAAGGATCTTTTCCCAGGTTTTACCACCGTCGCTGGTTTTGTACACGCCCCGTTCTGAACTCGGCCCATGAACACTGCCCTGAGCACCGACGAACACGACCTGGTCGTCTTGGGGATGAATGATGACATCGGCAATGTGCCTGGTTTTTTCCAATCCGAGGTGCATCCAGGTAGCTCCAGCGTCCAGCGATTTGTAAACTCCGTCGCCAAAGGTTGTCATGACCCCTCTGACGGCATGTTCTCCCGTACCGACGTAAATGATGTTCGGATCGATTTTACTTACGGCGATGTCGCCGATCGAGCCCGTATTGAAAAAACCGTCGGAAATATTGATCCAACTGTCTCCGGCATCATTCGTCTTCCAGACCCCTCCTCCCGTGTATCCGGCGTAATAGACCTGGTCGTTTCCGATGACGCCGGCAATCGCATTGGCTCTACCGCCCCGATAAGGACCGATACAGCGCCATTCGAGGCTTTCCAGGACCTCGAGGTTCCCGGTTGTCGATTGTGCTTGGGTTTGAAACGGCAGGATTAGTGAGGAATAAAACAAGAACAAGCATAATTTTTTCATAAGCAGTGAGATTTGGCAGTAGCTTGAGTAAGGCAATGAAATAGAAGCCTGAATATAAGGAAGTGAATTCAAAAGGTAAAGGTTAGGGTGCGAACCCGGTTGGAAGCCCCCACTTCCGTATAGGCCATCAGAAACTTGCCTTGCCATTTCTCAAGAATGGG
>JANQRV010000177.1 GCA_028284395.1 Saprospiraceae bacterium | reverse complement strand
CTCGAGGATATCCGTATCTTCGCCGGCTTTTTGCCAGGCCTCAAAACCGCCTTCCAGGTAGCCAATGGAGTGGTCGTAGCCCACCCTTGACAACCGAGTAACCACTTCTTCTTCGCGGCCCGGATCGGCAAGGAAAAGGATGGCTTGATCCAGGTCTGTTACCAGTGCTCCAACCCACATGGCAAAGTTGTCGTCAATGCCAATGAAAATGGAACCGGGAATAAAACCTTTGGCAAAAACGTCTTGGTGACGAGTATCGATGACGAGGGCATCTTCTCCTTCCCATGCCGCTTTGAAGGCTCGGACTCCCAGTGGTTGGACACCTCGCTTGCGGATGTCGTCCAGGCTTTGGTATCCCATCTTATTCATTTGAGCATTTTTCGGGAAGTATTGGGGTGGTTCTACCAGACCGGTGGTAACTTCCCGGATGAATTCTTCTTTGGTCATATCGTCGCGCAGAGCGTAATTGGTCTTTTTCTGATCGCCTAGATAACCCCACGTTTCGGAACTCATTTTCTTTCCGCAGGCAGAGCCAGCTCCGTGACCAGGGTAGACCAGGATATCGTCGGATAGCGGCATAATGCGATTGCGCAGGCTGTCGAAAAGAAAACCGGCCAGGTCTTCGCGTGTGATCTCACCTTGTTTGATGGCCAAGTCGGGCCGTCCTACATCTCCTAGGAATAAGGTGTCGCCGGTAAAGATGGCGTGGTCTTTCCCTTCTTTGTCTTTCAATAAAAAAGTGGTGCTCTCCATGGTATGTCCCGGCGTATGCAAGATCTTAATGGTCACTTCACCAACTTTCAATTCCTCATTATCGCTGGCGATGTAAGCTTCGAAATTCGGTTCGGCGGTCGGCCCATATACGATTTTAGCACCGGTTTTGCTGGCCAGATCCAGATGGCCGGAGACGAAGTCGGCATGGAAGTGTGTTTCCAGCACGTACTTGATTTTGGCACCATCGGCCTTTGCTCTTTCAATGTAAGGTTCGGTTTCCCGAAGAGGGTCGATGATAGCGGCCTCTCCATTGCTTTCGATGTAGTAAGCGGCCTCGGCGAGGCATCCGGTATAGATTTGTTCTACGGTCATGATTTAAAACTTTAAAGGAGTAACATTTTTTTATTTACTTCAAAGTTAAATCGTAAGCCAGGCAAGTTCTGTGAAGTGGATCACAGTCGATGGTGATCTTTGTTAGCGGGATAGTTCTTCTACCGATTGCCAAGGCCCTCCATTGTATACTTCCAGCCCTTTGGCCGAAAGTATTTTTGTCGCCAAACCGCTCCGGCGGCCCGACACACAACAGGTAATGATTGGTTTGTCATAAGCTTTCAGCTGTTCTATGTTTTGGCCCAAGTAGCGCAAAGGGATGTTGATCGACTTGGCGGGATGGCCGGTATCGTACTCTTTTCCGCTTCTGACGTCTACTATCAGTGCTCCCCGAGACAGGACCTCTTTTAGGTTGACTGTTTTTTTAGCGGATCTTTTTTTGAAGATATTGAACATGATATTGATGTTTGTGACTTAGAGCGTTAGACGACTGCAGCTACTGCTTCATCAATCAAGTCTTGCGACAGTGTAGTTGGGCAGTGATGTTCTGTTTTAGGGATATCACTTTTTTCGATTTCCCGCCATCCCTTTTTGATGTCGACCAGGTTTTGAAATCCACGAGAACGCAGAATGGAGGCCGTAATCATCGAGCGGTAGCCTCCCAGGCAGTGCAGGTAGTAGGTTTCATTGCGGTCTAACCGATCCATGTTGTTGTTGATGTAATCCAAGGGGAAACTGGTCGCATCCACGATGTGTTGAGATAGGAACTCCGTGGGTTTCCTTACATCCAATACGAGGTGGGGGTCCAAGCCATTGTTCAATTTATCCGCTAATTCCTTTGCATCGATCGAAGTGATGCTGTCGGTATCTTTGCCGGCGTTTTTCCAGGCTTCCAGGCCACCTTCCAGGTATCCCAGTGTGTTGTCGTAGCCAACCCTGGCCAAACGGGTCACCACTTCTTGGGCGCGATCTTGATCCGTAACGATCACGATGGGCTGATTTATATCGGTGATCAGAGCTCCTACCCAGGGGGCGAAACTTCCGTCGATTCCGATGAAGATGGAATTGGGGATGTGCTCAGTAGCAAATTCCTGTGGCTTACGGGTGTCGAGCAAAAGGGCTCCTTCCTGGTCGACCAACTCCACCAATTGATCTGGAGTCAGCGGAACGACTCCTTTTTTCAGTACGCGATCAAAGCTTTCGTAGCCGGATTTGTTCATCCGGGCATTTTTTGCAAAGTATTGGGGTGGTGGAGTAAGTCCAGCTGTAACTTCCCGGATGAATTCTCCTTTGGTCATATCTTCGCGCAGGGCGTAATTGGTCTTTTTTTGATCGCCCAGGTAGCCCCAGGTTTCTGAGCTAAGGTTTTTACCACAGGAAGAACCGGCGCCATGGGCGGGGTAGACAATCACCGTATCGGCCAAAGGCATGATCTTGGTGCGAAGGCTTTCGTACAGAAAACCTGCAAGATCCTCTTTGGTGATTTCTCCCTGTTTAATGGCCAGGTCAGGCCGACCGACATCTCCGAGGAAGAGCGTGTCGCCGGTAAAGATGGCGTAATCCTCGCCTGCTTCATCCCGAAGGAGATAGGTTGTACTTTCCAGGGTGTGCCCAGGGGTGTGTAGTACTTTAAAAGAGACATCGCCGAGCGCGATTTCTTCCCCATCGTTGGCTTGGTGAACTTCGTAATCGGTATGTGCATTGGGGCCGTAAACAATTGTTGCGCCGGTTTTCTTTGCCAGGTCCAAATGGCCGGACACGAAATCAGCGTGGAAATGAGTCTCGAAAATGTATTTTAGTTTTGCTCCTTCTTTCTCCAATTTCTCCAGATAAGGTTGTGTTTCCCGCAATGGATCGATGATGACGGCTTCGCCTTTGCTTTCGATGTAGTAGGCGGCCTCCGCCAAACAACCGGTATAAATTTGTTCTACTTTCATTGTTATTGCTTTTTGAAGAAGAGTGACAGAATGAACCCGATCACAAAGAAACGAAACTGCAGATGGGATGTCAGTGATGTACATCACAGACTGCTAGATCTTAAGAAGTTCTTAATTGTAAACTACCTTGCCCTTCTTTAGCCATTTGCCCCATTTTTGATCGTAACCGTGGATGTGGTCAGTGGGGCGACCAGCTTCATCGATGATCTCGTGTCCGTCATTGACCCATTTAAAAATGCTGCCTTTCAGATTGGATACGTCTTTAAAACCGGCCTTTTGCAATTGTTCACCAATTCGTTCACTGCGGTAGCCGACCGAACAATAGGTGACAATCCTGGCGTCCTTGGGGATACCTTCGAGACGTTCCAGTTTGAAATCATCGTATCCGACCCAAATGGCTCCGGGAATGTGGCTCACGGCAAACTCCTTCTGTTCTCTGGTATCCAACAGGATTGTTTTTTCTTGTAATTGACGAAGCCCGGCGACCGAAATTTCCGGCACGGACCCCAGCGCCATCTTGGTTGCCATCTTGTCAAATTCCTGTTCCGTGAACTGTCCGGCTGCTTTTGGTGGAGTGATGCACTGACTAAAGATCGTCAGAAATAGGAGTTGTATGTATTGCAATAAACGCATGAGGCTTTCAATTAAACGTATCAAAAGTAAACGCTAGCTTAGCGCATTGGTCTGCGAGGTAAATTTATGAAACTTGGGAATACCGTTCTGATGACACTGGCGATCGTGGTGATCAACGGCTTCCTGCACGCTCATAAAAAAGTTGTGACTGCCGATTTTTTTGGCCAGCAATCCTTTGGCCATCACATCTCTTACCGGCCCTTTTACCCCCGTAAAGAAAACACTTAATCCTTCGTCTTGTAAATCCACGATCATGTCTTTTACGGCGTGTACGGCACTGCTGTCCATGTGATTGATGCTATCGGCATTTATGATGACGGTTTGTAGATAGGCACCTTTGCGTGCTCGCCATTCGAACAATTTATCTTTAAAGTAATTGACGTTGGCAAAATAGACCTGCGCATCGAATCTTATGATGAGAACATCTTTTCGGACCTCGAGGTTGTCGAATCGCAGGACATTGCGGTAAAAATGGGTGTCCGGAACGCGACCTAACTCTGCTATGTGAGGTCTGGAAGTCCGGTAAATGATCATGCCCAGGGAGAGCAATACACCGATGCCGATACCCTGTTCGATGCCCAAGGTCAGCGTACCGATAAAAGTGACGACCAACATCCAGAAATCTGAACGGTCGGCATGCCAGAGATGCCGGGCTTCCTTGAGGTCAATTAAGCCGAATACGGCTACCATGATGACGGAAGCCAAAATTGCTTTTGGCAAATAATAAAAGAGAGGCGTCAGAAAGAGTAGCGTCAGAACGATCAGGCCGGCACTGATAATTGATGCCAGACCGGTCTTTGCCCCAGCCTGATCGTTGACTGCGGTCCGGGAAAAGCCGCCGGTTACCGGGTAAGATTGCAAAAACGCTCCACCAATATTGGCCAGCCCCAGAGCAATCAACTCCTGATTGGGCATCACCTGATAGTCCTTGTGTTTGGCCTGAATGGCTTTAGCCACCGCAATACTTTCCATAAAACTCACTAGAGAGATGGCCAGTGCTGTGGGCAGCAGCAATTGAATGGTGGAGAGATTGAAGGAGGGGAGTGCAAATGCCGGCAAACCTTTCGGAACATCCCCGACGATTTTAACTCCGGTGCTTTCCAGGTGCAGCCCCCATACTGCCAAGATACCGAAAACCACCGCCAATAAGAGACCCGGGATTGCCGGGTTGATCACCCGAAGCCCTTTGATCAGAAGGATTCCGCCCAGGCCGGTCGCGAAAGTGATCCAGTGAATTTCGTCGAATCTTTCCGCGGCTTGAAGGAGGATCTCATGTACGTGATGACTTCTTGGCAAATCGATGCCGAGCAGGTGCTTCAATTGACTCAAGCCAATGATGAGAGCGGCGGCCGACGTAAAACCGCTGATTACCGGATGGGATAAGAAGTTGACCAGGAATCCGAGCCGAAATATGCCCAATAGGAATTGTATTAGTCCAATGAATAAACCCAGAGCTATGGCCAATCCTATGTACGTTGCCGATCCTCCTTCCGCTACCGCTCCGATTCCGGCGGCAGTCAGTAAAGAGACCATGGCCACGGGGCCGACCGCCAGTTGTCGGGAAGTACCCAACAGGGCATAAATGATCAGGGGCAACGTAGAAGCGTATAGCCCGTAAATGGGAGGTAGGCCGGCGATCATCGCGTAGGCCATTCCCTGAGGAATGAGCATAATGCCGACCGTCAGTCCGGCAGATAGGTCTCCTTTCAGATTTTTCGATTGATAATGAGGCAGCCACTCCAGGGCTGGAATAAATGCTTTGATCTTCATTGTGGACTTGTTTAGCGCGGTGCACTACAAAATTAGCAAGGTGGTGGCCCTGACTCAGTGATCCAGATCACCGAGTAAAAAGTAATTGCTTACTGGGCCCGGCTTTTTCTTAGAGGATGGTGATCTGATTTCGACCCAATTGTACAATTCCCAGTGATTCCAGTTTTTTAAGCAAACGGGATACCGCTTCCCGGGAAGCGTTGAGATCGGCGGCGATTTCACTGTGAGTTGCTTCAATAGTAGGGGAATTCGTGGCTTTGCTGCGAGCGAACAGGTATTTTTTTAAGCGACTATCCATACCTTCGAAGGCGATGCTGTCCAATACTTTGACCAGCTCGATCATTTTGAGGTCATAGCTGAGCATAATGAAATTCTTCCAGCTTTGAAATTTGGACATCCATTGATCGATGTATTGAATGGGGATGCCGATAAGGGTTGTATCTTCAACCGCTTCGGTCCGAATGGCACTCTTTTTACTCATCATACAACAGGTGAAAGACATGGAACATGTTTCTCCCGCTCCCAAAAAATACAAGAGCATTTCTTTTCCTTCCTGATCGTCCTCTCGACTCACTTTGATGCTTCCCTCAACGATGAGCGGCACCATCCTGACGTAACTTTGGTAGTCCATGATCACCGTTCCGGCGTGGAAATGCATCAACTTTCCCACCGCGGCAATCTCTTCTTGGAGCGCCTTTTCCGCAATTTGAGGGAATTTTTTCTGGAGAATGCTCAGGATTTCCGTACTTTCTGTGATCATGATATTTGATTTTAAAGAATGGCAACTAGTCCGAGTCCGACCCAATTTCCCCGTTGGATGGCCCCCCAACCTTGTTGGTAAAAGAAGTTATTGACGGTGCTTCCCATGCCGGCGGTGCCGTCATCACCCCGTCGCTTCGTATAATGCAAAGACAGTTTCAAGTTGGGACTGAAGTAAAAATTTCCGCCGATGTCGATGACCTGCTCTAGCCCGGAAGGACTGCCGAGCAGGGTTGCCTCTTGTTGGCCAAACATATCCATTGCTCCATTAAAACGCACGAGCATTGCTACTGGTTCTAGAACGTATTGCCGGGGCAGGAAAAAATTGTAACTTATCCGAAGGAAGCCGGTTTGGGAAAGACTGGAGCAGTTCCTTTGAATGCCTTCCGTACCGGGACCGGCGGATCGCCAAAGATAGTTCCACTCACCGTCCAGGTTGAGGTGTTTGAGATTGAGCAGGAAATCGAAGCCCGCAGCTCCATTCCGGTCGAAGTAGTCGGTCGCTCCCTGGCTGGCGCCAGCAAGGGCCAGGGTAAGGCCTTGGCGTTTGCCCAGGTAATTGATTTTGCGGCTTAACGTATAATTCCGGGACTCCGGCTCGCCGAAGTAGGTCGCTATTCTTGCCGTAACTACCGGCGCGTATTTCAGTCCCGCCGAATTGCTGTCGTGCCTCTCAAAGGATGGGTTAAAGAGGCCTAGGTCATAGCCCCAATGAAAACCAGTGGATTCTCGCAGGAACAATCCACCCAGTTGGATCCCCATCGTCCGGCCGGTTCCGGTCCCGGTCAGATGTCGACGTAGGTAGTTTTGTGACCAGGCCTTCTCCATTCCCGTGGTTCGCATGGCGGAGGTGATGCTGGCTCGTCCGATTTGAGGTAAAAAATAGCCGGTGACCACATTCAATTTTTCATGCTTGTCAGAAGCTTTCCAACGTACATAGGCGTGCCACAATCGGAACCTGGGGGAGGAGCCGCTGTTGCTACCGGCTTCCGTTCCGGCCAGGACATCCCGCCCCACCAGGTCGAGTGAGGAGGTTACATTGAAGAATAAATTAGTGGCAATCTGCCCTTTGAGACCCAGCCGGCTTCTTCGCAATTGGAAGTTCAACCGGTCGGCAACCGGCTCATACCGGTTGGTTTCCTCATTGTATTGTCGCTGACCGATGGTATAAGAGGACCAAAGTTGTAAACCTACAATGGGTTGGATCTTCCACGCCTTCAGTACATCCGGGCCTTTAGATGGTTGTTGGCCCCAAAGCAAGAGCGACCAACACTGCAGGATCGACAACCATATGATTCTTCGTTTCAATTTGTGGAACCGGTTCATTTTAATGAGGTAGCCAGTCTTTTATTGCTCCGTAGGTAAATGTGCCCAATGTCGCACTTAAGATCACCAACAGAAAAATCTCAAATCCATGTCCGAGCATGACAAACATCGGACCGGGGCAAGCCCCCATCAATGCCCAACCAAGGCCGAAAATACTACCGGCCATCAGATGACGCTGGATGCTGAGCTTCATGGGCGTATAGGTCACGAAGGTGTCTCTTAGGGTCCGTACCCTCAACTTTTTCATGGCGCCGATCACCAGCGCTCCTAAGATCACGGCCACACCAATAATGCCGTACATGTGAAAACTTTCAAACCGAAACATCTCGTGGATTCGGAACCAGGATATGGCTTCGGACTTGGTCATGATTACGCCGAACAGTATGCCGACGACGAAGAAATTTAATAGTCTCATTTGAACTTATTGTTGGTTCTATTGCTTCTATTGTTACTGTTGTTACTGTTGTTACTGTTGTTACTGTTGCTTCTATTGTTTCTGTGGTTGCTAGCCGAAAATCAGGGGCATAATGATCCACGTCATGGTTAGGCCGCCGATGAAAAAACCAATGACCGTGAGCAGAGAAGGTAATTGGAGGTGTGACAAACCGGTGATGGCGTGACCTGAGGTACAACCTCGACCGTAACGGGCGCCGAAACCGACAAGAAAACCGCCGATGATGGTCAGTAATACTCCCTTTGCATTGCCAAAGTGGAAGATGCTTTCCGGAAGGAATCCCCCTCCTTGCGGATAGGCGATGCCCCAATCTTGTTGTAAATGCTGGATGGTGGCTTCGGAAATGCCGACTGCTTCCGGACTGCTTAAAAAGACAGAGGTCAGGAAGCCACCGCCAATGGCTCCCAATACGAATGCGAAACGCCAATATTCATTCCTGATGTCAAAATTGAAAAAGGAATACCTCTTGCCGGCGCCGGCGATGTTGCAGAAGTTTTTGAAAGCCGTAGAAACGCCAAAGCTTCTACCCATGAATGTAAGTAAGAAAAGGATGCCGGTGATCGCGACCCCGGAAACAGACCAGTGCCAGGGCTGGCTGGCCAGGTCAATCATGCTTTGGAAAATATTGGATGAATCCGTCATGTGTTTTTATGTTTGAGATTAGATTTACAATTTATTATTGATCGCACTCCGTAGAATGTGAACCAGAGCGTGAGCAGATTGCATGCCCGACTGGCGCCATTTGATCTTGCCATTTTGATAGAGTATGAAGGTGGGTACGCCTTGAACGTTCAATTGCTGTGCCAATGCCTGGTTCTTGTCGACATCAACTTTAACAACCGTTGCTGCGTCTCCTACGGTATGAACCACTTCTTTGAGGATGGGCCCCATGGCCTGACAAGGTCCACACCAGGTAGCAGAAAAGTCGACTAAAGTAGGTTTTGAACCGTTGATTAATTCCTTAAAGGATAATTTCTTTTTCATAAGCTTGACTGGTTTAGCTGGGGCAAAAGTAGCCGAAGCGAGCAACAAAGTTTGTGATGTCGATCACTGAACGGCAGTTTTGGATATCGCACCTTTGTTTAAAATTGAAGTTTGAACCGCTTTATTGAGATGAACTCCTTGTTATGAAGTACTACTGGGACATTTTTGTGAATGCGTACCGGGGATACGCGCATTATCTTTGGCAGGAAATAACGAATCCTTCCTGGCACAGTTATTTCTACTGGCTGATCCTGGTCAGTTTTTTCTTTTTTTTGCTGGAGATCATCATTCCGTGGCGAAAAAAGCAAGCCATTCCCCGTAAGGATTTTTGGCTAGATGCTTTCTATATGTTTTTCAACTTCTTCCTTTTTTCGCTCATCATCTACAATGCCGCTTCGGATGTAGTGGTCAATTTATTCAACGACGGGATCAGGTGGATAACCGGTGGTTTTGATCTTCAGCAATTCAATCCATTGCATTCATGGCCTTACTGGTCGGTACTGTTGGTCGGTATGATCCTTCGCGATTTCATACAATGGTGGGTTCATCGATTGCTACACCGGGTGGATTGGCTGTGGGAGTATCACAAGGTGCACCACTCGGTAGAAGAGATGGGCTTTGCGGCTCAACTGCGTTATCACTGGATGGAAAATGTCGTTTACAGAACCCTGGAGTACGTCCCGTTGGCGTTACTGGGTTATGGCCTTTACGACTTTTTTGTGATTCATATTTTCGCCTTGGCCTGGGGGCATTTCAATCACGCCAACATTACGGTCAATGGCCGGGTCACCGGTGGAATTATTGGCGGGCTGGTCGGTATTATTCTGGCGAATAGCTTGCTGGAAGTACAAGTATTTGCCGGGGCCGGTCTCAGTATGAAATGGGTAATTTTTGGCACATCGGTCCTTCTTGGTACCATATTACTGGGTCCCATGATGAGATTCTTGTTTAACAGTCCGGAAATGCATATTTGGCATCATTCTTACGAATTGCCGGAGGACCGTCGCCACGGCATTAACTTTGGTTTGACCCTGGCGATTTGGGACTATCTGTTTGGGACTGCTTACCTGCCACACGACGGCCGGGACATCCGGTTGGGATTTCCGGGAGTGGAGCATTTTCCGAAGGGCTTTATCGGCCAAAACCTGAATGGTTTTGGTAAGCGAAATAGCGATTAAGCGGATTTAGATTGTTGCCTTCAGGCGCTGGTCATATGTTCGGTGAAAAGTTTGGAGGAATAATTTGAGTCTTTAAAATTCTCTTCCCTTCAGCATGCCGTGCCAGTACATCCTTGGTAAGCCATAGGCCTTCAAAGCATACATGCTGTATCTTTCCTCTGCCTGGTTGAAAGGAAAGGATTCTTTAGGCTTTTTATCATAGTCAAATTCCGCCAGGATCAGACTACCGTAACCGGTAACCAAGGGGCAGGAAGTGTAACCATCGTAGGTATCCGGTAAGGCATTGCCTCTTAAAAACGCCAAGATATTGTGAACGGCAACCGGAGCTTGTTTGCGAATGGCGGCTCCGGTTTTGGAAGTGGGCAAATTGCTGCAATCGCCCAAGGCGAAAACATTGGCATAACGGGTATGCTGAGTTGTTTCCTTATCGACTTCTACCCAACCTGAACTTGCAGCAAGGGGACTATTTTTAATGAAATCCGGTGCGCTCATTGGCGGAGTGACGTGGATCATATCGTACTTTTCAATGTGCTCTTCGCCGGTTTCCATTTGTTGAAAAACAGCTTCTTTTTTATCCGGTCGCAATTCTTTCAGGTCGTGCTTCCATATTCTTTCAATCCCGTAGCGGTCGGCTACTTTGGTGAGGGAAGTGGCATATTTCTTAACGGCAAAGATACCCGGACCACCTTTGATGAATTTGACAGAGATGTTGTTGAGAACACCGTGCTTGGTCCAGTAGTCAGACGCCAAGTAGGTAATTTTGATCGGGGCACCACCACACTTAATCGGCGTGGCAGGATGGGTGAAAATAGCGGTACCCCTCTTTAAGTCCTGAATGTTCTTAAAGGTTGATTCAACGGTATCGAACGAATAATTACTGCAAACGCCGGAACCCGGTTGACCAACACTTTCTTTTAGTCCTGGAATCCTCTCCCAATCAATTTGAATGCCGGCTGTGACGACGAGTACATCATAGCTGATCTTTTCGCCGTTTGTCAGGACAACGATGTTGTTATCCGGATCAAAGGATGAAACGTATTCCTTGATCCATTCGGCTCCCGCTGGTATGTAGTCCGACTGATCCCGTTGCGATTCTTCTTTTGGGAATACGCCGGCACCAATGAGCGTCCAGAGGGGTTGATAGTAGTGCTTTTCGGCCGGATCGACGATTCCAACCTGGGGCGGATTGGCTTGTTTGCAAAGTTGGGCGGCGACACTGAGTCCGGCGCTTCCTGCACCGATTATCAATACTTGATGGTGAGCCATAATAGGAGGTTTTTTGTGACTTTGTGAATTGATTTTTCTATTTAATGTTCGAGCCAAAGGCTTTGGTGAAGTTCATGAAGAAACCCATTGCTCTTTGTCGATCCGGGTCCTTTAGTGCTCTCAGTAAACCAAAGATTCCACTCACTTTCGATTCCGGCATTGCCTTTGCACTAGACAATGCGATGCCGATGAGCTTTCCGTATTCTTTTAATTGATTGACATCCATTCCGCTCGAATGAGCTTTTCGCATTTCCTCGTCTACGCTGTCAATCAACATAGCGATCAATCCCGGACCAAGATTTGCCAGATTGAGCAGGCCGTCTAGTTTTTCAAGCATCTCAGGGGCAGTGAGTTTTTCGGCCATTTGTAGAGCCACGCCCATGCGTTGTTCGAGGTCGATGCCGTTTTGTGCCGCCTGCCGGTAAGATTCATCGATGGTGTCGGCAGCCATGCTTAGTAAGCCAGGCCCTTGACTCATCAGGATGGTCAATTTTTCTACCGCTTTTTCTAAGGTGTCGATCCGGTCGAGTAATCGATGGATGGAATGCAGTGTCTCTTCTTCGGAAAGTCGCTGTTGAATTTGCTTCCCGGCTGGAGAGTCGGTCCAAATAGAGGATCCATTGGTTCCCATAAGGCGGATGTTTAGGGATGAGATAATGAATAAAATATGTAAATACTAATGTATGAAAATATGTTCATATATTTAAATGTCCTTGAAGAGAATTTTAGAAATTGGTAAGAATATTGTTGCGACTTAAGATTTCTGACTTGATCCTCCGAAAGGATGTACTTTTAATCTGCCCGGTTTGTCGAGCGTAGCGCTTCAAAACTTGATAAATGGAGTTGGTTTGCCTTGCTACTTTGTTGGTAGTGTAGACTGTGCTACACCTTCTATTGGCAACGGAGCGGATGTAAGGATTATCTCTACAACTGATGGAGTGCCCGTGAACAACGATAGCACCTCGCGTACAATTTCATCGCAAATTTGTTCCTGCTGCCGATCGATGGTGCCTTTTTCTCATTTGATTGCAAGGTGCTTTTCGTCCAACCCTGCAGCAAATGGCGTCATCACCTTTCTTCGGCGTTAACCTCTTCTTTAAGCATTCCATTTTCGTCGATGTTGTCGAGGTAGTATAGCTCTTTTACCGGCTTAACGGGTCTTTTAAACCAGAGTGGCCGACGCAGGTTATCGGGGCCGGGAGCTGGTCTCGTCATTGCGAGCCATTCTTTGTAGATTTCGTGTGATTTGTTGGTATCCACGAAGATGTCTCCGTATTGATCGTTGGGTCCCGGGCGTTCGATTCGTACTCTTTGGTGCCAGCAGTGCATGCCACTGATCGGGTCCGGGTGTACGGCATGGGTAATGTTCTGGTGTACGCCCCCATCCAGCCAAAAGACTCTGGAGCTATCGGGATCGGAGCTTTTAAAAGGCCGAACTCCCGACATGGTATTCATTTTCCACTCTCCTTTCTTGGGATTTTCGATCCGGACCGTATTGGTCGCCCAACGATTGCCCTGATCCTGGGAGCGGCGCCATCGGCCCAAGTGGTGCGAGCAAGCTACTACCCCGGGTTTCATCCCCTGGGTTACCCAAACTTTATCGACAAAATAGCCGATGTCGGTATTCAGTTTAACCAGATCTCCGGTTTTGAACCCCCATTTTTCGGCATCTTCCGGGTGCATCCAAATTGGATTTCGATTGGAGATTTCGGTGAGCCATTTGGCATTGGCCGATCTGGAGTGGATCAGCGTGGGAAGCCGGAAGGTCGGTACCAGGCAGTATTCCCCTTTTGATCGATCTAATTTTTCCTGGTGAATATGGCTTTTGATGTAGGTAGGAATGGCATATTCCGGCCAATCCCAATCGACCATAGTTTGGGAATAAAACTCATTTTTGCGGGATGGAGTGGGAAAGCCGACACGGGCTTTGCCATCGATCATGACACCAATTTCTTTACCCTTTTTGGTGATTACGCCGGATTTTTGGTCGACTTCGGAGCCTTCCAGTTGGTCTGCCGACAATGCGAATTCATTCTTTTTATAGCTGTGCTTTTCTACTTCAAACGCTCCGTATTTGCGCATGTAGTCTAATGCAGAAAGTCCTTCTTCGGCGGCGGCTTCGGGTAACCCTTTGGTATGCTCAAAAATGTATTGATAATACTCGTCGATGGCAATTTTTTCTCCGGGGCGGTAGGGAGATTCGAAGTGTTGACGAATGCCCATGGATCCGTCGGGGTCGATTCGCCAACTCAGCTCGATCCAGAATTCATCTTCTTCCCATACTTCTCCGGGATTGACCTGATAGGTGAATTCTACCTGTTTCCCTTCGCGGCGCGCTGCTTCCCGAAGAACCGGCTGGCGGAAGGCAATCCACATCCCGGAGTGCGTGGCATAGCTATTGAGGTCGTGGCGTTCGGCGGCATGACCCATCGGGAGTACATAATCGGCGAAAAAGGCGGTTTCGTTCCAGGTAGGGGTCATAGCGGCATGAAGCCCAAACAGGTTTTCGTCACTGTAGGCTTCCATCCAGGTAAATCCATCGGGATAGGTCCACACCGGATTGAAAACCCGGGAGAAATAAACGTCCATTTTTCCCCTACCTTCCTTCATGAAATGGGGGAGAAGGAAGCTCATTTCAAAGAATGCCAGGGGGTATTCATTGGGGAAGTGGAGTTGATTCCAGAACTTCTGCGCCGGAGGGATGTCGAAAAATTTGGGTTTGAATTTGTTCCAACTGTTGGGAGAAGTACCGCCGACGGTTCCGACGCTGCCCGTCAGGACGCTCAGGAAATGGAGACAGCGGGAAACACACCAGCCCCCCAGATTGCCTGCGGCAGCACTGCGCCAATTGTGGCTGGCGAAGCGTTCGCCGGCTTCTCCGATTTTGACGGCAACTTCTTTGATCACGGATGCTTTTACGCCACTTTCCTGCTCGGCGAATTCCGGTGTGTACTCCCGGTAGGTCTCCTGCATTTTGGCGATGAAGTTCTCAAAGGTAACCGCGGTGCCGGCGTGCATTTTCTCCAGGTAGGTTTGCCAATTGACCCACTTTTCCAGGTAGGCCCGATTGTACAAGCCCCGATCGAGAATGATCTTGGCAATGGCCAGTAAGACGGCAGCTTCCGTTCCCGGGTAGGTTGGCATCCAGTAATCAGACATACTGGCGGTATTGGACAGGCGCGGATCCATACAAGCGAGCTTTGCGCCTTTCATTTTGCCTTCGATAATGCGTTGGGCGTGTGGATTGAAATAGTGGCCGCTTTCCAGGTGAGCCGAAATGAGCAAGATGAATTTAGCGTTGGCGTGGTCCGGAGACGGCCGATCATAGCCATACCAGATGTTGTAGCCAAATCTTGCGCCGGAGGAGCAGATATTGGTGTGGCTATTGTGGCCATCAACTCCCCATCCCTGTAAAACGCGATTGGCATACCCCTCGTGACCAGGCCTTCCGACGTGATAGGCAATTTCATTGTGCCGGCGTTCTTGAATGGCTTTGCGGATCCGGGCAGCAATGTCGTCCAGTACCGAATCCCAGGACACTCTTTCCCACTGGCCTTCTCCTCTTTTGCCTTTGCGTTTCAAAGGGTAAAGGATGCGGTCCGGGTCGGTGATCTGGTTGATCGTCGCCGGCCCCTTGGCGCAATTTCTGCCCCGGGATCCCGGATGGTAGGGATTTCCTTCGAATTTTCGAATTTCGTTGGTCGATTTGTCGATGTATGCCGTCAACCCACAGGCACTTTCGCAGTTGAAACAAGTGGTGGGCACGATGGTATAATGCTTTTTCTCTTTTCTAGGCCAGGATTTGGCTTCGTATTCCACCCAGTCGTCCCATAGTTCCAGTGGTGGGAATTTTGTGAGATCTCCTGGCTCGGTCAGCCGGTCTACCGGCGCATCCTGCGGTTGGTGCAAATTGGGAATGAGGCCGATTGACTCCGCGATTTTTTCTATGATGGATGGTTTTTTATGTCCCATTTTTATGCTTTTGATGGATTCTTGCAATTTGGTTCGGCGGGTATTTAGCTAAGCGATATCCGCTGCGGAGCTTCCACCCAAATGTGTTCGGTAAAGTAGATGCCGATTAAGACCAGCATGCCGGCAATTGTCAACAGGACTGGCGCAGCAGGGGAAACGGCAAGCATGGCGACTGGAAGTATATTGCCGAGTACGATAACTCCTCCCCAGAAGCGGTTTTTATACCTGCCTTTAGTGATCATTTTTACCGTTTTTTTGGCATCGGCAGTGGGATGGGTGGTGGTCAGTTCAATGAGCATGGTAGCCAGATTAATGCCGATTCCGACGAAGAGCACATTTCTGAGAAACGCCAGCCAATTGTCCGGACTTTCGAGGAATAGAGTAAGCATGCCGAAGGCAGCGGCTCCCGCCATCAGGCTGTGAACGAGCATGTGAATGGATAGGGTAGGGCTTTGCCAAAAATCTCGTCCTTTGGCCTGGGCAAAGAGAAAGGCCGTATAGACGGCGACGAGGATGGCAATGACCGCCGTCAGCCACATGGTGATGTCGTATGCGAGTTGCCATTCAAACCAGGTTGCTACTGCCAAAAGGGTCAGTAGGCCTCCGTAAATAGTGATGGCATATCCACCTTTTACCAACCAGGAATTCCACTGCGGCCTCAACAATACATTTAAAAATCGATCGGGACGGTCCAGGTCTTTGACCAGGAGGGCACCAGTGGCCGCCAGAAAGAGCATGCCTAAACCCAGCCCCCACCAGAGGACGGGCGTTGCTACCGTTGCCCAATTAGCAGCCCAAGCCAGAAACGGTACTAAAAAAGCGCCTGCGGCAACTGCCTTTGTCAGTACGTAGGCCGAAACTTCCCAACCCCAAAGAATGCCTTTGTCCGGTACGTCGTAAGCTCTTCGGCCCTTTCCCAATAGCACATCGACGGATTTAGCTGCTCCATTTTTGGCGACTTCACCCGCCGTCGTTGCCTGGCCATTAGACTCCATCAAGGCCTCCATGATATCACCATTGGAAAAGGCCATCTTTTCAGCCTGTTTGGCAAAATGCCCCACACCGAGTGATTGCGAACTCCAAAGGTAGCCATCTGCTTTTTCGGTAGTGGTTGGATTCAAGGAGAGCTCATCGGCGTCGATGTAAAAGAGGTTGGGGAGGGTGCCTTTTTCAGCTTTTCGAACCTTTACTTGCTGCCGGCTCAGCAATTCGGCAATTTCCGTGTTCGGGTTGTCCATATCTCCGGAAATGATGGCGTGTTCCGGGCAGACATTGACACAGGCTGGCTCTAACCCAACGTCAATTCGATGAGCACAGTAGTTGCATTTGGCTGCCGTATGGTTTTCCGGATCGATGTAAAGTGCATCATAGGGACAGGCTTGCATACAGGATTTGCAACCGATGCAACGATTCTTATCAAAATCTACAATGCCGTCTTCCCTTACAAAAAGCGCTTCTACCGGGCAAATTTCGACACAGGGAGCATCCGTACAATGATTGCACCGCATGACGGAAAACAAACGTCGGGTATGGGGGAATTCTCCCTTTTCCACCTGTTTGACCCAGGTTCGGTTGACGCCAACCGGCACTTGATGTTCGGACTTACAGGCGGTGGTGCAAGCGTGACAGCCAATGCACTTCCTATTGTCGATGACAAAGCCGTATTTCATATTCTTGCGTTATTAATTCAAATGTTGGATTGGATGGCGTGGGAGGTCCAACCGAGATCACCCATTCCATCTCTCTGATTGTTAATGTATCGAATAGCATCATGTACGTACATGAAAAAATTGTTCTTGCCAATTTTGTCGGTTAAACCGGATTTCGAGAGGATGTCCCGGACCGGACCGATGACTCCTGAATACAGCACTTTCAAACCCCGTTCACTCAACAACAGGTGGGTTTCCTCCAGGGCTTGTTGGCCGGTACTATCCAGTTCGTGGATGCTGCTAAAATCGAGGACTACCACTTTCAAAGTCGCCAATTTTTCTACTGCCAGATCCCTGATTTTTTCTTTATAATAAGCTGCATTTCCGAAGTAGAGCTGACTGTCAAAACGGATGATCAACAAATCATCCGGATTATCGGCTTCGGCAAACCGATTGATGTTGCGGTAGTGGTTGGTTCCAGGTAAATTTCCAAGAACTGCAATGTGGGGTTTGGAACTTCGATAAAGCATAGCTAACACCGAAAGAACAACCCCCAATAAGACCCCCTCTTCCGTGCTTGCAAAGAGCGTGAAAATAAACGTAGCCATCATCATCAGAAAATCCTGCTTGTGGTTTTTCCAAAGGTGAATAGCCTCGGGTAGGTCGAAAAGGCTCCGAACCGCCAGTAAGATGATGGCCGCAAGGACCGCCTTGGGTAAATAATAAAAAAGCGGCGTAAGAAACAGCAAGGTAAAGGCGATCAAAGTGACAGTGATAATAGAAGCCATTCCCGTTTTAGCGCCCGATTCATGATTGATTGCGGAGCGGGTAAAACTTCCGGATGTCGGCAGTGCCTGGAAAAAGGCCCCTCCAATTTTTGAAAGTCCGAGGGCCAGCAATTCCTGATTGGGACGAACAACGTAATTTCGGTGTTTGGTTTCCAGTACCTTGGCAATGCCAATGCTTTCAATGATGCCAATGATGGTAACCGTCAGTACGGTAGGGATTAAGATCCGGATGTTGTCCCAGGTAATTGCGGGGAGTGAGCAGGAGGGAAGTCCTTGCGGAACGTCCCGAACGATCCGCAATCCCTGATCCTGAAGGTTGAAAAACCAGGTCATGAGAATTCCGATAGCCACTGCAATAAGGGCGCCGGGAATATTGCGATCGATCTTCCGCAAAACCGTCATCAAAGTGATGGCCCCCAGGCAAATTGCCACCGAAATCCAGTTGGTTTGCTGCAGGTGTTCGAAGGCGTATACCACGGTTTCATAGGTGTGTGCGAAGCGAGGTATGTCGAAGCCCAGGAGATCTTTCAATTGACTCACCGCTATGATGACGGCAGCTGCTGATGTAAATCCGGCGACAACCGGATGCGATAGGAAATTGACGAGAAAACCCATTTGCAGGATGCTCAATCCCAGCTGGGCGATCCCGATCAATAAACCGGCCAGGATGACTAATTGAATATAGCGTTCCGTGCCCGGTTCGGCCAACTGAGAAACACCAGCCAATATCAGGAGGGCTGAAATAGCAACGGGGCCAATCGACAATTGTCGTGAGGTTCCCAAAATGGCATACAAAGCCAGTGGGATGAGGCCTCCGTAGAGGCCGTAGATTGGAGGCATGCCCGCCAACAGTGCATAAGCCATGCCTTGTGGAACCAACATTACGCCTACGGTAATGCCGGCAGCTAAGTCGCTTTTAAATGTTGCCGCATCGTAGGTCGCTCCCCAATCCAGAGCCGGAATAAGCTGCTTGATCCTCATACCTCCTCTTTAGAATTGTCCGATTTCTTTTAATTGGCGTTTGAAGGACAAGTGAAGTCGGTGGTCGGAATGTTAGAGTCAACGATTTCATCGAACATTCCCTGTATATTGGCGATGTTCTCGAATCCTCTCGATTTTAGGATGGATGCGGCAATGGTAGATCGGTAGCCACTGCGGCAGTGCAAATAGTATCTTTTCTTTTTATCGATCTTATCCATATTACCGTTGATGTAATCCAGGGCAAAATGCTGAGCGGAGTTAATGTGTTCGCCAGACCACTCCCCGGGTTTTCTGACGTCGAGGATGTTTATTTCGGGGTTTACATCGAATGCTTCCGCAAAAGTGCCCACCCCGATGGTATGTATGGTGTCGATCTCCGCTCCGGAATTTTTCCAGGCCTCGAACCCGCCTTCCAGGTAACCGATCGAATTGTCATATCCTACCCGGGCCAAGCGCATGACCGTTTCTTCTTCCCGACCTTCGGGAGCGACGATCAAAATGGGTTGCATGAGATCGGGAACCAAAGCGCCTACCCACGGCGCGAAAGAGCTGTCTAATCCAATGAAAATCGAATTAGGAATGAAGCCTTTTACAAATTCCTCTTTGTCTCTTACGTCCAGTATTAACGCATTTTGTTCATTAGCGAGCTGTTCGAATGCAATTGGTGACAGGGCTACAGCTCCGCGTTCCATGACCGTCTCAATGCTTTCGTAGCCCGACTTGTTGATCTTGGCGTTTTTAGAAAAATATTGAGGAGGGGGAAGTAATCCTTCAGTAACTTCCCGGATGAATTCCTCCTTGGTCATATTGGGGCGCAGGGCGTAGTTGTTCTTTTTTTGATTGCCCAGGGTGTCCCAAGTCTCTTTACTCATATTCTTGCCGCAAGCGGAACCCGCTCCGTGTGCCGGATAAACGATTACGTCGTCCGGAAGGGGCATGATTTTTTCCCGTAAACTGTCATAAAGCCAGCCGGCGAGGTCTTCCTTGGTCAGGCCACCGCTTTTTTGTGCCAGGTCCGGCCGGCCGACATCCCCGATAAAGAGGGTGTCACCGGTAAAGATGGCATATTCATCGCCATTTTCATCCAAGAGAAGGTAAGTCGTGCTCTCGGGAGTATGACCCGGAGTGTGCAAGACCCTAAAAGTAACATCGCCCAATTTGAACTCTTCGCCGTCTTTAGAAGTGTATTTTTCGTAGGTCGTGTCGGCTTTGGGGCCGTAAACAATCTGAGCGCCGGTTTTATCGGCCAGATCTAGATGCCCGGAAACAAAATCAGCGTGGAAGTGGGTTTCGAAAATATATTTGATTTTGACGTTATTCTGCTTTGCCTTTTCCAGGTACGGGCCGGTCTCCCTAAGTGGATCGATGATTGCGGCTTCGCCTTGGCTCTCAATGTAGTACGCTCCTTGTGCAAGACATCCCGTGTAAATCTGCTGAACTTTCATTGTGTAATCATTTATTTGGTAGAAGATAGGAAAACAGAAACATGGTTGTACAAATGTATGAAACTTTGTTCATATTTTCATATAAAGCCAATTTTTGCAAAATCTATACCATGTTTCTTCAAGCTAGTATAGGGGATGTTAAGGAATGGAGAAAAGGGTTATTCCCATTGAAAAGCAAAATATTGGCATTGTTTGTCGCCGATGTTTTTAATGGCATGGGGAACGTCAGATCCGATGAAGTAGACATCTCCTTTTTTGCCGCGAAACAATTCGTTGCCGATCTCCATTTCTGTTTCGCCGTTGATCATCAAAATAATTTCCGTTGCTGAGTGCACGTGTGGTTCGTGGCTTTTAATGCCCGGATTTAGGTTGGTAACGTGCATTTCATAATAGGGGCACATGGCGGTTGAACGGCGGAAAAAATTCCGTACTCCGCCCCGGACGTGTCTTCGATAGGAGAGTTCTTCGAAATCGATGATAGAGGAGCCACCTTCTTCCTCGCCCCGCTTAACATCCGTCTTTGATTTGGCAATGTAGACCATTCGATAGTAACTGGCCGTGGGCGTAGTAGCGCGGATGCTTCCTTTTTCGTCCGGGAGCAGGAAAGCCACGCTATTGGGGCCCACAATTTTGGTTTCCTTCTCCAATGAAACTTCGATGGAGCCTTCTTTAACGATGAGGATTTGTTCGTGAGTCGGGTGGTGGAGATTTCTTACTCCTTCTTCTTTTCCAAGCCTTCCCAACTGAAAATTCGCCTTGGATAAAGACCTGGTCTCGCCGCCGAACAACTTCTTTTCTTCGCTGTCTTCGGCAACGGGGTAGACACCAGATGGTACTCTGTCCGGGACGGCATCGCTCCAAAGCCAGGTCAGTGATTCGGGAAGGATGGCCCCACCGTGTTCTCCATCGTGTTTTCCTTCCCCTCCTACGAACCGGTAGTCGTATTCTTTGTATTTCAAGGCAGCTTCCATTTGCCGGTTGGCTAACCACCAGTTCCCGAACCGATTATCCAGGTCATTTTGGCCATCCTGCAGGAACACCTTAATGTCTTTGGGGTCGCTTTTTCGGATCATAGGCGGATAGTTATGACCGCCCCTGATGTCCGTAAAACTGCCGATGTGGCTTAATACCCGATGGAACTGATCCGGTTTGAACCAAGCTGCGGTGAAGGCACAAATTCCTCCGGAGGAAATGCCGCAGATGGCCCTCATTTTAGGGTCGTCGGAAATCTTGTAGGTCTTTTTTAATTCGGGTATCAACTCTTCCGTCAAGAAACGAACGTAAGTGTCGGAAACTTCATCGTACTCAATGCTTCGGTTGCTGACCCGCCAGGGGCTTTCGGGGGGCTCTGCTCCCAGGTCATGACCCGGATTGATGAAGAGTCCAATGGTGATGGGCATTTTGCCCTGACTAATTAGGTTATCGAAGACTACGGGGACCCTGAAATCACCGTCTTCTTTTAAGTACGTATGACCATCCTGAAAAACCATCAGAGCGGCAGCTTGGCTCCCATCGTATTGTGCGGGTATGTAAATGGAATATTCGCGGACGGTATTGGGGTAAATCTTGCTTTCCCAACTGTGCGAGCTGATGGTGCCGGTGGGAATTTTTTCGTATTTCCAGGAATTGGGTCCCAGTTTATAGGACTGTTGTGCTCTTATGTTGAAGCAAAATAAGAGGGTAATTAGCAATAGTTGGTTTTTCATCTATCTTCGGATTTTTAACTATTTCGGCCCAGCGTACTCTTGCACAGCCATGCTAGACGATTCTAAGATAGGCAAAATCAAGTTTAGCCAACGATTGAAACTATGCCATATTCCAATGTACATTGTGTAAATTTGGATGATACGAATCAGATTGCAGTACCAATGAGAACTTTGTAAAAAAATAAAGAAAAAGACGATGAGTAACCACGTTAACGACACCACGATCCTGAATAACGGCATTAAAATGCCCTGGCTGGGATTCGGAGTGTATAAACTTTCGGACGGCGGCGAAGTTGAAACCGCCATTCATCAGGCCTTCGAAGCGGGTTATCGCAGCATAGATACGGCCAGTATTTACGGAAATGAGCGGGGAGTGGGCAAAGCCATTCGGGACAGTGGTATTCCGCGCGAAGAAATCTTTTTAACCACCAAGGTCTGGAACAGCGATTTGCGAGCGCATCGGAGCCTGGAAGCCTTTGAAGAAAGTCTGGAGCGATTGGGGGCCGATTACGTAGATTTGTATCTCATCCACTGGCCGGTGGAGGGTGGTTACCTGGACGCGTGGAGGGCGCTGGAAAAGATCTACGAAAGTGGCCGTGCCAGGGCCATTGGACTTAGTAATTTCATGATTCCTCACCTGGAAGATATATTGAAAATGTGTTCGGTCCGACCGGCGGTGAACCAGGTAGAGTTTCACCCCTGGCTCGTACAACCGGAATTACTAAAATTTTGTCGGGAACAGCAAATTCAGTTGGAGGCATGGAGTCCCTTGATTCAGGGGAAAGTCACGGAGATCGAAGCCATCAAAACCATCGCGGAGAAATACGGCAAGAGCCCTGCGCAAATTGTTTTGCGCTGGAATCTACAGCACGAGGTCGTCACCATTCCCAAATCATCGAAATCCCACCGGATCAGAGAAAATGCGCAGCTTTTCGACTTCACACTTTCTCCGGAAGACATGTCTACATTGGATGCACTGGATCAGGGGAAACGAGTAGGTCCGGATCCCTTCGATTTTCATTTTTAAGCGCTTCTAAAGCGTCCAGATCTTTTTCAGGCCATCTTTGGAGCCCAGCAGGGGGTCGGCACTTGGAATCGGCAGAGCTGCAATGTTTTTATCGGCCTGAGGTCGCTCGCCGGGGAGTCCCCGATTGAGATCCCAGGTGCGACCGTCGGGGTAGGCCCCTACAACCCCCAGGCCTTTGCTACCCAGGTTTTTGTGTCCAACACCTGCCGGGATAATGACGACATCGCCCGCCTCCACCGTTACTTTTTCACCATGTTCTCCTCCGAGGTGCACCAATGCGCTACCCGCATATACGCCCAAAACTTCGTGCGAAGTGCTGTGGTAATGGTGAAAGGAATAGTTGC
>JANQRV010000171.1 GCA_028284395.1 Saprospiraceae bacterium | reverse complement strand
AGCCAAGCACGCGAGGTCAGCTGCATATCTCCATCTAAAAATATACCCCGGTACGAAGAGTTCCAGGAGTTGCCGTCATAAGCCATTCCCAATACCAACCATAGATCTGGAAAGTGATCCATGATCCATTGATTACTGGAGTCTTGCGTGCCGATGAAATAAACACGTAGCTTCGCAACAAATTGTCGAAACTCTTGTGGAGATCTGGTGTTTCGGACATCAAACAATGCTTGCGCTACATCGCAGGCACCTCCCCAAACGGCAATGTTTACGACATCTTTTGCCAAATCTACCTGTTGGATGATCCATTCTGATCCTTCGGTATTTTTCCCTTCACCAATGTAAGCCTGAACGGGTAGATCGCGCCCATTTCCGCTGCAGCCCCTTTTCACCAACTTTTTAAGATCGTCTGCACTAGGATAGCGGGCGTCTACTTTTTGGAGATTGGGAAAGATGATAGCATAAGCTTCGATCATTTCGTAGAGGAGATCGGTGCGGACTTCGGGAGGCTCATGGTCGTAATTGTTGTCAGCATTGGCAATGAGTCCCAGTAAATTAAAATCATTGGCATAGTGCAACAATCGAACCATCGATTGCTGATCGTCCGGGTCTTGACCAATGTCCGTAGTAACGATCAGGTTGGGTTTTTGCGCATTGGTGGTTGAAACAAGCCACAAGCCCAGCAACAAGGGTAGTAAGACAAACGAGTAGTTGTTATGGTATTGACACATAGTAGATGCTTAAAAATATCAATCGGGAATGGAGGCTTTTTCGAGCTGTTCAATCTTTTGGTCGAGTTTTTTCCGATACTCCAATAGCAAATCGCGGTAGGTTGCCTTGGATGCCAGGTTGTTGATCTCCATTGGATCATTTTCGAGATCGTAGAGCTCTTCGGTGCCCGGATGGTCCAGATATCTGAAATACTTCCAACGTTTTCCTCTGATCCCTTCGCTCTTCGGGATGTAGGGAAGCTCATACAAATGTTCGCAAACGAATTCTTGGCGCCATTCTACCGAGCCCCCGGCAGTGAGCGGTAAGAGACTATTGCCTTGCATGATCTTCGGAATGGGAATCCCCGCATAGTCCAGAATCGTCGGTGCGATATCTATGTTCAAAGCCAGGTTTTCAACAACGGCAGGCCGATCGCTTCTGGGATCGTAGATGATCAGAGGGACGCGGAGGGAATTGTCGTACATCAGCCACTTGCCTGCCAATCCTCTTTCTCCCAGAAAATACCCATTGTCTCCCGTAAAGATAATGATCGTATTTTCTGCCAGTCCCCATTTTTCGAGATGAGCACGCAAGCGGCCCAGGTTATCGTCAATGGTGCTGATCATTCGGTAATAGCCCTTTACCATCCTTTGGTGCAATTCCGGTGTTTGATAACGCCACTTCCACCGTATTCGACCCAAGGTCATACTGTCCTGGAGAAAATCCGGTAATGCTTCAAAATACTTGGCATCCCCCAGGTCGGGACCGGGCATGGTTTCCTCTCGATACAGTTCGTCGTTGCGCTGTGGCCAGAAGTACTGTTGCGGACTGGGGTCGTCAGCATGGGGGGCATTGTAGCTAATGGACACGCAGAAGGGCCGATCGCGTGGAGCATGTTCTATGTAATCGAGTGCCTTGTTCGTGGTATGATCCGTCAGGTGGATGTGTTGGCTCCAGCCTTCTCCCGTTAAGCGAAAATATCCATCAGTACCGGTTACGTAGCGTTCGTCAAAAAGCGCAGTATCCATTCTGTTTTCCAAATTCATTCCGAGTTTGCCGAAAAAGCCGAGTTGGTAACCGTGCTCTTTCAACAATTTCGGGTACGAAATATCTACGTAAGGAGCCGCTAAGGGCGGGGTACGGAAGGTGAAGTCGTGGGTCCGTTCGTACAGGCCGGTGAGGATACTCGCCCGGCTGGCAGCACAAATGGGGGTGGTCACGAAAGCATTTTTGAAATACACACCTTCTTTGGCCAACTTGTCTTGGTTTGGGGTGCTGATGATTTCGTTTCCGGCAAACCCCAGGGCGTCCCATCGCTGATCATCCGTAAGAATAAAAATGATGTTTGGTGGTGAATCTTCCTGTGCAATACACAGAGCCGGTAACAGAAGAAAGAAGGCGTAAATGCTCAGTCCGTAGGTGCTTGGTTGGTTGTTCATGGCCGTTCATTGATGATGTAGGTAAATCTAAAAAAATCACCGCCGAATAAATAATCATTTGACGACAAGATTTTTAATTTTCCAATAAATGTGCGAACGGAAAATAGCATCTTTAGCAAGACCTAGATCAATGGGCCCTAAATCGTAATAAATTGATTAACAGTAGTAGGTCTATTGCAAATCGATAACGACATCATTAACCGGTCCATCAGTTTCCCATAATATGGACCATTCGGCTATTGCTAAGTCAGGATGTCTTTGACCACATGTCCATGTACATCGGTCAGTCGGAATCTTCGCCCCTGATATTTAAAGGTTAAATTTTCATGGTTTATTCCCAGCAAATGGAGTAAGGTGGCTTGAAAGTCATGAACATGGACCGGGTTCTCCGTAACGTTGTAGCCCAAGTCGTCGGTTGAACCGTACACCAACCCCGGTTTTACGCCCGCTCCGGCCATCCACATGGTGAAGCAACCGGGGTGATGATCCCTTCCATAGTTGTCTCGGGTCAGTTGACCCTGCGAAAAACTGGTTCGTCCGAATTCTCCTCCCCAGATCACCAGGGTGTCTTCCAGCAAGCCCCTTTGTTTGAGGTCCTGGATCAGAGCAGCGGTTGGTTGATCGGTGTCTTGAGCCTGGCGTTTGATACCCCTTGGTAAGCCGCCGTGTTGATCCCAGCCCGTATGGTACAATTGGATGAACCGGACGTCGCGCTCGGCCAATCTTCGCGCCAGTAAACAGTTGGCTGCAAAGCTACCCGGACGATGTACGTCGGGGCCATACATTTTGTAAATATGATCTGGTTCTCCCAATATGTTCACTGCTTCCGGTACGGAGGCCTGCATGCGAAAAGCCATCTCATACTGGCTGATCTTGGACTCGATTTCAGGATCTCCCCATCGATCCATTTGTACTTCGTTGAACTTCCGAATGTAGTTGAGGGCCCGTCTGCGATCGGAGTTGTCTATGCCGTGGGGGTTATTCAGATAGAGAACCGGATCTTTGCCCGAGCGAAACTGCACTCCTTGATGATGCGACGGCAGAAAACCATTGCCCCAATATTGGGAGTTGAGTGGCTGGGCTCCACCTCCCTGGGAAATCATCACCACAAAATTGGGGAGGTTTTGGTTGAGGGACCCCAATCCATAGCTCAACCACGAACCGATGGACGGCCGGCCGCTGATCTGGGAACCGGTCTGAACGAACATCACAGCCGGTTCGTGGTTAATGGCCTCGGTATACATCGATTTAATGATGCACAATTCATCCACTATTTTTGCCGTATGTGGAAATAGTTCGCTGACCCAGGCTCCGGACTGTCCAAATTGTTTAAAATCGTAAATGGACCTTACTAGTGGGAAGGTAGATTGATTGGAGACCATCCCCGAATTGCGCTGGGTGCCGCGAACGGAATCGGGTATTTCCTGACCGTGCCATTTCTCCAGTGCGGGTTTATAGTCAAAGGTTTCCAATTGTGAAGGCCCTCCACTTTGAAACAAATAGATGACCCGCTTGGCCTTGGCCGGAAAGTGGCCACCGAATGGTACCGTATTCGCTCTGGAGGAGTTGGGCGTCAACAAACCGGATAGTGCCAGGGAGCCCAATCCCATCGCCGTATTCTGTAAAAAATTTCTACGGGAAGTACGCGCAACTATTTTCTCGAAGTCTTTTTGGTATAAATCCGTCATGATCTCTTTTTATTATTCTTTCATTTTTTCGTAAATCCTTCATCGGTATTCATAAGGCCATTGACGACAATCCCCAAGGCGGCGATTTCATTGGCATCCAAACTCCGGTCCCAGTCATACGCTCCGGTGTTTAGGTAAGCCCGTGCTGCCTCCTGATCCTGACTGAATTCGTCGAATTCCTCTCGATAAAAGGCTTTCATTAATTGCTTTTCCCGGCTATTGGGTGTTCGGCCGGTGACCAGGCGAAAAGCTTTAGTCAGACGATCGGATAAGGGCGTTCCTTCTCTGACCAACCGCTCGGCCAAAACCCTTGCTGCCTCGACAAATTGAGGGTCATTCAATAGGACCAGTGCTTGTAGCGGAGTACTGGTCGTCGAGCGCCGTACCGTGCAAACCCCTCGGTCGGCAATGTCGAAAATCAACATCGAAGGAGGCGGCGCGGTCCGTTTCCAAATGGTGTAAAGACTGCGTCGGTAGAGGCCTTCACCGGGTTCCTGCAGGTATTTGTACGCCCACGATTTGTTGGTCAGACCATCCCAAATGCCTGGTGGCTGATAGGGGTAGACACTCGCCCCTCCCTTCTTGTCGACCAGCAAGCCGCTGATTGCCAAAGCATTGTCCCGTATCATTTCGGCTGGTAGGCGAAATCTTGGGCCACGAGCCAGCAAGATGTTTTCCGGATCTTTTTCCAGTAATTGACTGTTGGTGGCGGAGCTCTGCCGGTAGGTTGCCGAAGTGAGTATGAATTTATGCAATGCTTTGATGTCCCAGCCACTGTCGATAAAGTAGACCGCCAACCAATCCAATAATTCGGGATGAGTTGGCAATTCCCCCTGATTGCCAAAATCCTCAGATGTCTTGACCAGGCCTCGCCCGAAATGCATCTGCCAGATCCGGTTGACAAAAACGCGGGCAGTCAGGGGATTTTCCCGGTCGAAAAGCCATTGGGCTAAGCCCAGCCGATTCCTGGGTAATTGGGCGTTAAACGGCAGTACACGCTCGGGCACGCCCGGTGCCACTTCTTCTCCGGGTGAGTCATATAAGCCTCGTTCCAGTACGAGGGTAGGCCTTGGGTTCGGCAAATCTCCCATCACCATGATCTCTTTGATCGAACTGGCCAATTCATTGTGTACCGATCGGGCCTTTCGTAGTTGGGTCCGATCTTCCGACAGCTTCGGATCGAAGTGGGCCCGATAGAAGGGTAGGAGCATTTCCTTTTCCTTTGTCCGGGCAAGATCAAGGGCCCTGGTGCGGTCGTAAGAAAAGAGTACTTCCACCGGAGTCAGGTCACGATCGAATACTTTGACTTCGTCAATGCCCCCATTTTTAAAGGGAATGTATTTGGCCCGGGCCCCAAGCGTCAACCCCCCGAATCCATACGTGTGAATATCCGGTTTATACAAAATACTGCGATAGAGATGGTCGTATTCGATTTGCACTGCCTGACGTTCACCATCGATGTAGAGTTGAATGCCCTCTGCTTTACTCGACCCGTCATAGGTTATCGTTATGTGTGACCATTGTTTTATGGGTAGGGTTCGGGGAGACTGTACTTGGATGGCATTTTGCGGCCAGGAATGACTGATGGCAAATACCGGTTTATTGTCTTTCAGTCCCAGGGTATATCCTTTTTGTCCCAACCGCAAATCTTCACAATGCCAAAGTATATTGACTTCCGGGTAGAGGGTATCTGGATATAGCCACAACTGAATGGTAAAGGGATCGGTTCGTTCAAACCATCCTACTTTTTCCCCCAGGGCAATCCGATTGTAATCGCTGACAAAAAATGCCTTTCCGTACTTTCCCTCTCCGACAATGGCCTGTGAAAGGACTGCTGGCCGGGCACGACCACTGGTCTCCGGAGATGTCTGTCGACGATCGTCAACGGCATTGAATACATCGAATGGATAATGAGCAACCAGAGAGGATTGGATCTTTTGTTCGATGACCCTGGGTGTCAATTGCAACTGCTTTTTCCAGGGTTCATAACCTGTAGAGTCTTTGACATCCTGATCTACGGCATCTTCGAGCTGGCGGATGTACTGCTTAAGTGAGTCGAGCCGGTGCTGTTCCTCCTCGGTGGCCAACAGTAAAGCCGGGCCAGGCGTTTGGCCGGGGCCGTAAACTGCCGTGCCCAATTCAAAAGTACTGTTGAAAAAACCAAAAAGCCGGTAGTAATCCTTTTGAGTGATCGGATCGTATTTGTGATCGTGGCAACGCGCACACTCCACGGAAAGCCCCAGGAAGGCCGTGCCCATGGTATTGGTTCGATCGGAGGCATATTCTACCCGGAATTCTTCAAAATCAATCCCGGCTTCCGAATTTCTTTTATTCAACCGGTTAAACGCCGTTGCTAAGATACTCTCCTGGGTTGGGTTGGGAATCAGGTCGCCAGCCAGTTGCCAGGTCACAAAACGGTCGTAGGGCATATTTTGATTGAAAGCCCGGATCACCCAATCCCTCCAGGGAGTAAAATCCCGGTGTTTATCATCCAGATAACCATCGCTATCGGCAAAGCGGGCTACGTCCATCCAGTATGCAGCCATTCGCTCGCCGTAGGATTCGGAGGCAAGCAGGCGATCGATCAGTTGCTCGTAAGCCGCTGGCGAATCATCCCGAAGGAATGCATCGATCTCTTCCAGGTCGGGGGGCAATCCAGTTAAATCAAAAGAGGCGCGTCGGATCAATGTTTCTTTAGTGGCAGACGGAGCAAAGGTCAGGTCCTCTTCCGCAAGACGTTGCAAGATGAAACGGTCAATCGGATGTTGCCATTCGGCGGAATCAGCAACCGGGGGCAACTTGTTTTTTAGCGGAGGGATGAAGGCCCAGTGAGGTTTATATGTGGCACCTTGCTCCATCCATTTAACCAGGATAGCTTTCTCCTTAGCGCTCAAGGACAGGTGGGATTCCGGAGGAGGCATCATCGTTGCGGGATCTTTACTGATGATCCGGTGGTAAGCCTGGCTTTTTTTCAAATTGCCCGGAACAATAGCGGCGGAAGCACCTTCGGGGGTGTCCAAACTCAAGTTCCCCTTTCGATTTGCGAAATCCGGTCCGTGACATGCGAAGCATTTATCCGACAGGATGGGCTTGACGTGATAGTTGAAGTCAATGACCGCTGGAAGATCGGCGTAGGCGGTTCGTATTTCAGAAGGTACCTCCATGCCACACCCACATAATAAAGGTAAGAGACCTAAAACTACAATGATCAAGTATTGTTTCATCCGCTTCAATAGTTTTATGCTCATTTCATGCATCTTATTCTTTTCGAACCGAATATTAGGATCTTTGCAGCAAGAATTTTAGTTAAAAAACGGTTTCGTTAACTGTTAATAATAGCGGGGATTCCCTATCTTGACACGAATGTAAACCGGTAAACTACAGATCACAGGGATGCCATGTTCGATTGTGATCTGACCCACAACCATACAAACTCATTCTAAGGATGATGGATCAGCAGACTCTGCAGAAAATTACGACGAGCAAGTCCTTAGGCAGATCGAAAACCTACGGCATTCTACTGGAGTACCTCGTCCGTAAAACCCAGGCAGGCGAAACGGTCAAGGAATATACCATCGCTCAGGAAGTATTTAATAAGCCCGACTTCGATCCATCCCAGAGTACTTTGGTAAGGGTTCATATGTATAATCTCCGGAAAAAGCTCAACCATTATTATAAGCACGAGGGGCGAGACGAGCAATTATTGATCGAAATTCCCAAGGGAAGTTATGAAATCAAGTTTGTCGAGAGGTCCCATGGTGCCCACAAAGGAGATACCAAAGTGATTCTCCCGGAAAGGTGGAGACCATTGGTATGGACGGGGACGGCCTTATTGATGCTGTCCTTATTCATTAACGTTTTCCTCGCTTTAGACCGAAGATCAAGGGCTGGCGATCTGCACAAAGGTCTCTGGAAAGACTTGTATGAGAGCGATCGCTCCTGCGTTGTGGTATTGGGTGATTTATTTATTTACCAGGAAGCCGATCCCGAACTTTCGAATGGTAGAAGCATCCGGGATCCAAATGTGAATAGTCTGGAAGAATTGGAGGAATTTCAACGAGACTTTCCTCGACAAAAAGTGGCGATCACTCCGCTTACCTACGGACTCCTGATCCGTAGCAGTGTCGTCTGGATCAAGCAATTAACCGAAATCTTTCGCTCGATTGAAAAGGACTTTACCATTCGAACGATTTCCAGGTTCAATCCTAAGGAACTCCAGGACCATGATTTCATCGTCATTGGTATGGTCAAAACTCTGGGACTGTTCAATTCCTACTTCAATGACTCCCACTTCCGTATAAGCCAGAATGCGGAATTGTCGTATGTGGACACCGCCGGGATTACCCACACCTATAGGCCCCATGGCGATCCCGATACTTATCATACCGACTACGGTATTATGGCCAAATTTCCCGGCCCCAACAACAACAACATTTACTACTTCGGCGGCCTTTGGGATACCGGTACCTCCCAAAGCCTGAAGAATTTTACCGACCTGAACCTGCTCCAATCCCTTGAAGAAGCCATGAAAACCAAATTCGGATCCTTGCCCAAGTACTACGAAGTTTTATTCGAAGTAGATGGCATCGACCGAATGGAAGTCAATTCAAAAATCCTGATCATGCATGCGCTGGAGGAGTAAAAAAGTCTAAGAATTGGCAGAATTTTCCAAACAAGTCGCATGGAATTTGCTTGGGTTTTTGTAACACCTAATGAATCATTGCATCCAAACTGCAAACTAAAAATAAAGAAAATGAAATTCAAGAATTCAGTTTTTGCAGTATTACTCATCATTTCAGGAGGGAGCTTCAGTACTGGAAAAGTGGTGGCTCAGAATTCGGATGCGCAATTCACTGTCACCAAAATTGCGGAAGTATCGGCCGATGATATTTGGACCATCCTACGGGAAATGGATGACATCGATCAGTATTCGGCCGGTATCGCAAAGGTCACCTGGGTCGGTAACAAGGGCGTTGGTGGCCAACGTACTTGCACGGCACCACAGGGACAAGGTTTTTTCAAAGAAAGCATCGTGCAATTTGACGACAATGCCCGCACTTATTCCTATGCTTTATTGGAGGGGGTTCCGGTCAAGGGCATGGTCAATTCGTTCAAAGTAGTGGATTTGGGATACAATAAATCCATGATTGTTTGGACTTCGCAGTACGATGTATTCATGACCAATCCGCAAATGAGTGAAGAACAGTTCGCTGGTTTCATCCATAGCTCGCTCAATGAAATGATTGCTAATGTGATTACTGCAGCGAAAAAAATCTAATGAATTTTTTAACCGCTTGTTAGGCCTGTACTGCTTTTTGGGCATGCAGGCCTTTCTCTTTATGACCGCCTACTGATGTATCGCAGTATTCTACTTTTAGTAATTTTTCCAGGGGCCGTTTTGGGCCAAAAGCTCGATCGCCTTTTACTGGACTCCAAAATTCTGGGAAGGCAAATCGAAATCTTCCTTCTAGCGTACGACCAATCGGATGATGCACCGCTACTTTGCTCGATGGTCTCACCGAATCTGGTCACCTAAAAAGAGCTACCTATGTCTTTGTCAGTACCATTGACCCGGAATCCCAAAAGGATTTCAGAAATGAGTATTTCTTTTGCAATGAACAATACGTCCATTTTTTTGAAGAGGAATTGATCCCCGGCATTGAACAATTTCCCGATGCCCGAAGAAATTTGATCGGCGTTTCCTTTGGGAGATTGAATGCGGCCTATTTTGCTGCTCAAACCAATGCTTTTGACGGATATGCTTTATTGTCACCGATCACCTATCCCTGTGAGCGCTTAAACAAAGAACTGATATTTTCAAGTTTTGAAAATTATAAGGTCTACATTTCTACCGGCAAAAGGGATGCGGAAACTTATGTAGATGGGCTGTATCTTGTACTACAATCAAAGACTAGCCAAATTAGAGTAGTGCGTACTGAAGGGGCACACGATTTCGAAAATTGGAACAATCAAATTAGGGAGGTGGTAAACTTTTTAGGAAATTAGAGGTACATCTCCAGGGATCATTCACGAAAATACAAAGACTTATGCAACAACGGACGGTTTCGATACTATACGAGAATCCCGAATGGCTTCCTCCCATAACCGAAGCTTTGTCGGAAGTTGGCGTGGATTATACAACCTGGGATCTCCGAGGTGGTTCGGTCACATTGGATAATGGTCCGAGCGACCAATTATTTTTGAACAAAGTCAGTGCCAGCGCTCATTCCCGTGGCAATGTCCATGTACCGGCAGTAGCCCGATCACTGATCAGTCATCTCGAATCAAACGGAAACAAAGTACTGAATGGCGGGGCCGCCCTGGATCTCGAAATGAGCAAGGTTCGACAGTACGATGCCCTTCGGAAATACGGATTGCCCTTTCCTGGAACGGTTGCCTGCTTCGGCATCGACACGATTGTAGATGCTGCTCTTACCATCGGCTTTCCGCTCATCCTCAAACCCAACCGGGGCGGTAAGGGACTGGGGGTCCAAAAGTTCGATTCGCTTGAGGCGCTGCAAGCATTGGTTGACCAACCAATCCAATTGGAATCTGTAGACGGCATCTGGTTGGTGCAGGAATACATTGCAACCAGTCAACCGGAGATTGTCCGCATGGAGTTCATCGGTGGTTCTTTATTTTATGCTGTCCGGGTCAATACCAGTGGTGGATTCGAATTGTGTCCGGCGGAGGCCTGTCAATTGGATGCCAACATTTGTGCATTGGGAGATAATGCCGGTGATATGTTTTCGATCATTGACGATTTTTCTGCTCCTTTCGTCGATGCTTGTGAGCGCATGCTACTAGATTACCAGTGCTTTACTGCGGGTATTGAATTCATTGAAGACACCAACGGCCAACCCTATCTATACGACATTAATGTCAATACCAATTACAATCCAGAGGCCGAGCAAAAGGCACAACTTTTTGGCGCCCGACGACTGGCCGAGTTGATCAAACAATCCTGTTAAGTAGGTACGGTGAAAGACAAGCAACAAATAGCCCTGTTTTTTGAAACGGATTTCCCTTTGAACAGGGAAGGGGTAGGTGAGTTGATCGCCTCATTCAGCGTAAGAGCATATCCCAAAAATACCCATCTTTTAAACGAAAGAGAGTATGAGACCAAGTTAAGGTTTGTCAATAAAGGAATTGTCCGTGAATTTTACCGAACGGACAAGAAAGAAATCAACCTGAATTTTTACAACACACCTCAATTCATTACAGATTTTTCCGCTTTTATGCACGATTCCAGAACCAAAAAGAACCAGGAAACGCTCACAGAAGTGCAGGTTTTGGAACTTGGTAAAGAGAAGTTTGGGGAACTATTGGAAAAATACAGTTGTGGAAAACAATTTATAGAATTGACGTTTCAAAACATACTCAGGAATAAAGAGACATTCGAGTACAACCGGATGACCAAAGAGCCCGAGGAATTATACCATGAACTTCGCGTCTATAGGCCTGATTGGCTGCAGGAAATACCTCAGTATCACATTGCATCTTATTTGGGCATTACCCCGGAAACACTCAGTAGAATTAGGAAGAGGATTTCTTGATTTGAATCAATGGAGATACCAGGTCTGCCGCATTTCTTTGTACTTATTTATCAAGAGAAACTTTGTTCATGAAGATCCAACATTTTAGAAATGCTACGATGGTCATTGAAGCCAATGACCATGTCGTATTGGTTGATCCGATGGTCGGACCGCCAGCGACCATGCCTCCTTTTACTTTTTTTCGATTCAAACCCAAAAAGAATCCAATAGTACCACTACCCGAAAACTGTAAGCCAGTATTAGAAAGGGTGACTCATTGTCTGCTCACGCACCAGCATCCAGACCATTTGGATAGGGAGGGCGTAAAATATTTGGTGGAAAAAGAAATTCCGGTTATTTGTAGTGTGCTCGATGAAAAGGCATTTCGGAAAAAAGGACTGCAAGTCGTCCAATCTGTCGCCTATTGGGAAAGAACGGACTTTTTAGGTGGTAAAATTGAAGGGATTCCAGCGCAGCACGGTTATGGATTTGTAGCCAAACCCGCGGGCAATGTAATGGGGTATTACATCGAGCTACCCGATCAACCGACCCTTTATTTAAGCTCGGATACCATATATACCGACGACGTTGATAAAGTGCTCAAAAAGTACCGGCCAGAGGTTAGTGTTGTTGCTGCGGGTTCTGCTCAATTTGATATTTTTAAACCGCTCCTTATGACCGTAGAGGATGTCATCCGATTTGTTAAGAATGCGCCTCACAAAGTCATTGCCAATCATTTGGAGGCCGTCAATCATTGTCCCACTACCCGGGAAGGTCTCAACAAAAAACTGACCGACCTTGGGCTGATCGGAAAGACCTTCATACCGGAGGATGGGGAGTGGATGGAGTTCAATGAAGGTTGATGTCTCATGGAATCGATACAATTCGTATTTTAGAAATCTAAAGTTATCTTTATCATTGATCGCACATCAAGGTATCGATCCCCAACAACTATGAAAAATTTAAGATTTGTATTGTGCTGTGCTATACTCACCCTCTTATCTACCTGCACCAATGATCAGGAATTGCCGGATATCAGAACCTCTAATGGACCCTGGATAGCGGTCTCCAATTGGACCGGACATAACCGCTTCTGTTCTCCCGGTGAAACACTGGTATTTGCCATTACCAAAGGGGGAAATACCAAAGAATTTAAACTGGTCGCCGATACCGGATCCACTTATTACGATGACTTGAAAGAAGGAGATTTGATCGATATCGTAGTGAGCAGAGAGGATGGTGAGATCCTTCACCAGAGAAGAAAACAATTCACACCTTCCGACCCGGAGGCTCCTTCTCCCGATTCAAACGGCTCTCCTCTAATTCAAATTTGTGAGATTGGGGAATTACTCGTTGCGGGGTTTTAAATGAAGTTGTCTAAAGTTTCTGTTTCGCAGCGAAAAAATCAGATAAATGGTTCTCAGAATCGGTTTTTTTCTTTGCATAGAGGCGTTTTCTTTTTTTCTTCCGGTCATCAGCTTAAAGCGCCCACAAAAACGAAACCGACCGACTTTAATTTGACAACAGAGCCTATTATCTTCAGGTGTAGATAAAGTTAGTTCCCAATATTTCTTTTGGACATCTGGGGTTTATGGGCCCCAGGATGTCTTGCATATTGAATTGTTTCGTTTGAAAACTACAAAATAAGCAATGAGCAGAAAAACATCATCGATCCTCTTATTCGGATGTTTGGTCTTCATTAAAACTTTTGGACAAAATCACAATCCGGCTAATCGGTATCTAGATGCATACCAGCAATATTTGGATGCCAAATGCCCACTGAAGGAAGACAGCATCAAACACTTTATATATTTCTCCCGAGATAGAGCGCTCATTCATAACCACCCCCTGTTAAAGACCCAACGAATTGTAGGCGCCCAGATCATGTATGCCTGGCGCCAGTTGGAGCCCGAAAGGGGTGCATACGATTTCTCGATCATCGAAGAGGACTACAACTATTTATCATCGCACGGCAAAAAATTATTCATCCAATTTCAGGATGTAACTTTTAATCCAAAATATAAAGCCATACCCGATTATTTATTGACCGAGGAATTTGATGGAGGATGTGTTCAATCAGTTGACGATAACGGTGTTTCGGATGGATGGGTAGCTAAAAGATGGAATCCAAAAGTACAACAGCGATTTGCGCTACTAATGCAAGAACTGGGAAAAGCATTTGATGGCAGGATAGAAGGAATCAACTTGCAGGAAAGTGCGGTGGGCGTGAATCGTGACTCGGATCCCACTTTTACACCAAAACGCTATGCGGAATGTTTAAAGGAAAACATGAATGTCCTTAGAAAAGCATTTCCCAATTCGACAACCATGCAATACGCTAATTTTATGCCGGACGAGTGGTTGCCATGGGATGATAAGGGCTACCTACGCTCGATTTATCAATACGCTCAAGAAACGGGCGTAGGGCTGGGTGCCCCCGACTTAATGGTTCGAAGAAAAGGACAATTGAACCACGCCTTGGCCATGATGCACGAAAACAAATACGATGTACCGCTGGGAATTGCTGTCCAAGATGGGAATTACATCGGTAAAACCGGTGCGGATCAAGATTACAAAGAACAGGAAGACAAGGGAGCAAAAGGACGAGACAACATTGTTCCCTTGTTACATGCTTTTGCAAAAGACTTTTTGCGGGTCGATTATATGTTTTGGGTCCATCAAGAACCTTATCTTAGCGAAGACGTAATTCCTTGTTTAAGGAGGTGATCCATTTACTGTATGATCGCCACCTGTTCAAGTAACTGATCAATCATGCCAAGGCCAAAGACAAAAGAAGGATTGATAGCATTGAGCCTTAAAAATTTTAAAAAGCTCAATGATTTTGTGGACTCCTTTTCGCCGGAGGAACAAAATGCAGAGTTTCCAGCAGGGACATTGAATCGAAACATTCGGGATGTACTTGCACATCTACACCACTGGCATTTGATGCTGCTGAAGTGGTATGATGTGGGTATGAAAGGAGAAAAACCAGCGATGCCGGCCAAGGGCTACACCTGGAAAACGACCTCTGAATTGAACAAAAAAATCCGGGAAAAATATAGCAGAACCGACCTGAAAAAGATTCGAAAAGATTTGCAGAAATCGTTTCAAACTATCCAAAAAGTCATCGAACAACACTCAGATGAAGAGCTTTTTCAGAAAAAGAGATACAACTGGACGGGAACAACTTCCCTTGGTTCGTATTTGATTTCTGCGACCTCAAGCCATTACGATTGGGCATATAAATTGATTAAGAAGGCGAGAAGGACCCAACCCGCTACTTGAAAACTGCCGTCTTACCGGGAAAGAAAAAGAAATAGAGAATGAAATATTTTGTCTTTTCCGCACTGCTGTTGATCGGCACGGCCAGTTTGATCTCCTGTGATAAAAATGGCGCCGGGGCCCAGCCATTGGTCCCGGCAACGCTAGGTGTTCATTTACAGGGCGGCTTTGAGTCAGATTGGGTAGTGGTATCGATCAATGATGTAGGAGCCTTTCAGGATACGATTTCTACCTTTAATGTACTGGGCGTAGCATCTGTTTTTGAAGCGAAGCTATCGACTGGCGAACATTCGATTACCGTTCAGATGAATGAGGCGTTGGCACAAACCGAATCTTTCCCCCTGACAGATTCTTTGTTTATCGGCATTTCCTACAATATGGATATGGAGGTTTTTGACTTTGTCTACAGCGATGAAGCGTTTATTTATGATTAAACTCATTCATGAAGTCAGCAAGGTCTTTGCCTTTTTCAATCTGTAGCTTCTTTCGTAAGCGATAGCGGGATTTGTGAACGCTTTCCACGGAAATGCCCATTAGTCCAGCTATCTCCTTGCTGTTCAGCTTCAACTTGATCAGGGCGCATAGACGCTTGTCACCCTGGGTTAAGTCCGGAAAGTTTTTTCTCAGATCTTCAAAAAAGCCATTGTTTACGGCGACGAATTGAGATTCAAATAATTTCCATGAGTTGGTATTTCCATTGGTCGCCGTTTTGATCAGATGTTTTATTTCCTGGGCACTAATGCTGTTCTTGGCTCCGGCGACCCGGCCTTCCAACTCTTTCAAAAATTCATCTTTTTCAACCAATTTCAAGGCCGAAGCAGCCAATTCTTTATTCTTTAACTCCAATAGCTCTTTGCTGGTTTTTATTTCAAGCTCGATCAGTCGTTTCTCCATCCGATGTTTATTGCGCAGATAATAAAAAAACAAAATGCCAAATAAGACTAAAGTGCCGGACAAAACCGAAAAGATGACATTGCGCAAGAATCTCGTATGGTTTTCGTGTTCCAATTCGGTGATGCGCTTTTCTTTTAAGAGTTCTTCTTTGGCTTCCATGGCGCTCCGAAACTGATCCTGAATTTCCAACAAAGAATGATTGTATTCACTGCGGCTATCGAAAAAGCGTTTATCTAACAATTGTACTCGCTCCAATTTACGGAAGGCTTCACGAAATTTCTTTTGACGGAAGTACAGGTGGGCCAGTTTTTCGTGGATGAGGATGGAGAAGTCTAAATGACTATTTAGCTCATCGGAGACGGTTAACGCATCGAGATAACATTTTTCACTCTTGGCATCCATTCCCACCTTGAGGTATGCATCTCCCAGATAACTATTGACCAAAACCAGGTAGCTGGGAAGGTTGGCCTGAACCCAGGGTATCCAGGTCTCCAGCGATTGGATCGCTTCTTCGCTTTTATTCATCTCTACATCAATGAATGCTTGCCTGATGGTTAAAAAAGGCAATTTGAGACTTCCGGGTATGCCTTCTTTGTAATAAAGAAAACAACTGTCCAAATACGTCTGAGCCAGTTGAACTTCCTTAAATTCCAGGTAGGTTGCACTAATGGCCAGGTATCGCTGGGTGAGGGTAGCTTCGTGCATTTCACCACTTTCGACCAGTGATTTGTTCAGGGAAAGGCCCTTTTCAATGAAGTGTAGCGCCTTTTCACGTCGTTTGTAGAAAGCATAATACCTGCCGATCCTTTGGTATACATAGACCTTGATGGCATCTAAATTAGCTTGGTCTGCCAGCAATAAAGCTTTCCACAAACAATTGTAAGATCCGCGATAGTTGGCCATGTTTCCATACACCGTTGCCAGTGAAGTAAGCGCTCTGATGGCCAATACGGTATCCTTTCTCTCGATAAAATCATTATGGAGGGATCGAAATTCCTGTATCGATCGTTCGGGATGCTCCAGTCTCAATCTACTGGCTGCTCTGATCCGGTCAATACCCGCAGAATCTATGACTGCATTAAGAGTTGCCGTGCATAGACTAATGAAGAGGATTGTCCAGAGTAAAATTCTGCTTTGCCCAGTAGTTCCTGTCATGATCGCTGAATTGAATTGACGGCTTAACGCCAGTGTTCTCAAATATCTACATTATCCTCAACCCATCCGTGCATATCCCCCACATTTTTGAGTGCTGTCCATGAATTGTCCATTACGGAAATATTGATTCTGGTATCGTCTGCCCTACTTTTAGGCTGTTGTTTCTTAAAATTCAATAGATAATTTTTCAAACTGTTCTTGCAAAACTTAAATCAACGATTATGACAAGACTTCAAACTAAATTCATTCGATTTCTAGTGCTTTGCTCCTGCCTAATGTGGGTTGGTCAGTTGTGGGGACAAAAACTAATCAATGGAACCGTAACCGATACTGAAGGCAACCCCTTGATTGGGGTAAACATTTTAGAGGCCGGAACCTCGAATGGTGCCATCACCGATTTGTCGGGTCAATATGAGCTGACCGTACAAGAAGGTGCTGTGCTCGTCTTTAGCTATACGGGTTATCAGAGTCAGAAAATCGAAGTCCAGGATCAAACGGTAATCGACCTTACTCTGGCCGAAGGAGCCATCCTGGATGAAATTGTAGTAGTGGGTTATGGTACGGAAAGGAAAGCAACTTTAACCGGAGCAGTCGCCTCAATCGACAACACACAACTAACCGCGGTTCCCGTTGCCAACACCGCCAATCTGTTGGCGGGAAGAGTGCCGGGGGTGATGACCCGTCAAAACTCCGGACTGCCGGGATCTGAAGATACCCAGATCCGAATCAGAGGATATGCCGGATCTCCCCTGGTGCTGGTTGATGGTATCCAGACTTCTTTCGACCGGATCGATCCCAACGACATCGAGACCATTACTGTCCTGAAGGATGCAGCTGCCGCTGTTTACGGGGCAAGAGCCGGAAACGGGGTTATCCTGGTGACTACCAAAAGAGGACAAGACGGCCCCGCAAAAATCTCCTATACCGGTAGTTATACCTCAATGTCTGCCTCCCGATTATTTCAACAGGTCAATACGACGCAATACGTAGAGCTGGTCAGAGAATCGGATTTACTCGATGGTGCCGGTATCGACGCTACCTTTACCGAAGAAGACCTGCAAAAATTTGCCAACCGGGAACCCGGGTATGAAGGAGGAAATTGGGTAGATGGGTTGATCAGTAATAACGCACCGATGCATCAACATAACCTGAGCGTATCGGGAGGTAACGAAAATATAAGATACTATACCTCATTTGGATATGTAGATCAGGAAAGTTATTTCAGATCGCGGGATTTTGACTACAGCAGATACAATGCCCGGTCTAACATTGATGCGAGAATCAATGACCATTTGAGTTTCAACCTGGATCTTTCCTACCGTTTTGAAGAAACGGAAAGACCTATAAATAACATTCCTGCATTAATGACGGAGTTGGCAACAACCAGACCTACGCTTCCAATTGCCTTGCCGGACCCTAGTGTTGGCGAAGCATTTTCCGGGTTTTCTCAAAGAAACCCCATTTCGAGCAGTAAACGGGAAAATGCCGGTTTTTGGGACCGGGACGAGGACGTCATTCAGGGGCGCCTGGGATTAAATTATAAATTGCCATTTATCAGCGGTCTTTCGGTAAAGGCAGAGGTTGGATTGACCAGGTATAACCGCGCGACCAAGTCATTTGCAAGGCCTACTGATTTATACGAATATCAGCCGGAAACGGACACCTATTTGTACCAGGCTACGCAACGTGCAGTTCCCAGTGTATCGGACAACCAATTTCGGCGTACCCAAATTTATCCGTTGGTTTCCCTGAATTACGATAAGTCCTTTGGAAACCACAACCTGAAACTGCTGGGACTCTATGAACAAATCACCAGAAAGTTCAGTCAGTTCGGTGCTTCCAGAAGGGATCTGCTGTCATTGGCCATTCCAGAATTGTTCATTGGGTCCCAGAATACCCAAACCAACAATGGATCATCCGGCTCCGATATTGGAAGAAAGAGTTATGTAGGGAGGTTGAACTATACGTTCATGGATAAGTATCTGTTCGAAGCTACTTTCAGGGCGGATGGGAACGTACTGTTTTCTCCCGAAAGGAGATGGGGGTATTTTCCCAGTTTCTCTGCGGGATGGGTGATTTCACAAGAACCTTTTATGAGCGGCATAACCGATGGCGCCCTTGACTTTCTGAAGCTAAGAGTATCCTATTCCAGGTTGGGAGACGATACGGCCGAAGGATTGGATGGATTTGATTACCTCACCGGTTATGATTTGGTTACGAATGATGACGGCGTCACCCAACCCTATATCCTGGGAGACGATTTGGCGGTACCAACCATCAGGACCAGAGGATTGGTAAACCCACTCTTGACCTGGGAAGAAATGACCAATTATAATATTGGCTTCGAGGCCCGGTTTTGGAATGGCAAATTATCTTTGGAAACGGAGCTGTTTTACCGGAAACGAGAAGGGATCATTGACCAAAACATCGAGGCAGTGCCTTCTACCTTCGGCGCGGATCTGCCGGTGGTGAATATCAACAGTCAGGAAAACCGAGGAATAGAAATTTCTGCCGTTTACCAGGAACGCATCGGAAACTTTAGAATAGAATTGGCTCCTAACTTCTCACTAGCGCAATCGAAATGGATCGACGTTAGAAGTCAGGAAACCTTTGAAGATCCCGACCAAAAAAGATTGTTTGAATTGGACGGCAAAAGGGTGAACCGCTTCGTCGGCTATTTGTCCGACGGCATTTTCATGTCGCAGGCCGAAATTGATAATCATCCCGTGGTGCAGGACGACAACGAAAACAGTACTTTGCGACCCGGCGACATCAGATACATCGACCGAGATGGTGATGGACAAATCACTTTCCGGGATCAGGAAGAGATTGCCTTTGCCGAAGACATTCCGGAAATGGTTTACGGAATGGACTTGGGGTTACAGTACAAAAACTTCCGGTTGACTGCCTTGATTCAGGGAGCTTCTAAATTTGGTCTCAATATCAGGGGTTCGGCCCGAACGATGTTCAGCAATCAAACCATTCCATTGACTTACCAATACGAAAATAGGTGGCAGCCGGACTTGAATAATCCGGAGGTAAACGTAAACCCCAATGCCTCGCTTCCAGCGTCTACCCAATCGCCAAGTTTTAACAACAGCCGCAATTCCGACTTTTGGGTGAGAAACGTTACCTACTTTAGATTGAAGAACATAAATCTTTCTTATGCCTTTCCCGAAAGCTTCTTGGGTCGCTCCGGGATTGATCAGGCAGAAATATATGTGGCGGGAGAGAATGTATTGTTGCTGACCAATTTGGGAATCTACAAGAACTCATTCGATCCGGAGTTTGAGCCCGGGCCTGCGACTGGTAGGTTGCCGATTACCCGCTCAATTTCAGTTGGTATAAGACTTACTTTATAAACAAAAAAATAGAAAAAACTACCGATATGAAAAAGATACTATATATTTTATTGGGGGTAGGAATGCTTGCATCATGTGAGGACCCCTTCGAGCTCACTCCTACGGATATCATCTCCGAAAACATCGTTTTCGAAGATGCGGGCTTGGTTGATGCTTACGTCAATGACCTCTACAACCGAGCACAGTTTCATATGACATCCGGTGGTACCAATATCAACATGGGGTTTATCAACTCCTGGGGAGGAGAACACCGCAATTTTGCCCCTTGGCAACCGGCCTTTGGACAGGTAACCAATACTCCATACGATGAAAATGGAGCTCGATTACTCGATTATTGGCCATATGGTAACATCAGAGAAATCAATGTTCTGATCGAAAGACTGGCCCAGTCGACTGCTCTTGATCCCGACTATATTGCGGCCAGAACTGCTGAGGCCCGCTTTGTCCGGGCTTGGGAATACTTTGAAATGGCCAAGCGCTTCGGCGGTGTACCCATTGTCACGGAGGCACTTGGAATAGACGCTTCGGCAGAAAAACTGTTCGTCCCCAGAAATTCCGAAAAAGAAGTATTCGACTTCATCGGTGCCGAAATGGATGCCATTGCGCAGGTGCTGCCGGATGCGGCAGACGATGGTGGGCGGGCTACGAAATGGGCCGCATTGGCACTTAAAAGCAGGGCCATGCTTTATGCCGCAAGTGTAGCGCAGTTTGGGACACAGCAACTCGACGGTTTACTGGGGTTTCCGGCAAGTGATGCGGATGCCTATTATCAGCAATCCTTAACGGCATCCAAAGAAATTCTGGATAACGGACCCTTTTCGCTCTACCGGAAGAATCCCGACAAAGTGCAAAATTTGATCGACCTCTTCCTGGATGAAAGTGGTAACCCGGAGGCCATCTTTGTAGAAAAATACAATTTTGAAGCTGGAAAGGCCCACCGATTTGATATCACCGGTACCCCCGCCGGATTTGGGTTTGCCTGGAATTCCAATTACCCGGTATACCTCGAAACGATGGAGAAATTTGACTTCATCGATGGCGCCTCCGGTAAACTCGACCGGGCGATGTATGACGGCGAGACGCCCCTGGATCCAGACCGGTTTTTTGGAGAAAGAGACCCCAGGTTCAGGGCCTGGATCTTTTACCCGGAAAGTACCTTCAAAGGAAGGCCCGTTTTTTTTCACACGAGTACTGTGTACACCGATCCCGCCGATGGAGTGCGCAAAACCACAACTAAACAGTCGGGCTTTATCATTCCAGGGTCCGATGGCTTCCCGGGAGCAGGACACCCTAGACACGGTTATGCCGGTGGCAATAATCCGACCGGCCTGCTTCGCCGCAAGCAGATCAATCCAACTACTCCCGATGGGACCGCATCCAGTACGGATTGGATCATCATACGATTAGCGGAAGTCATGCTCAACTACGTTGAAGCGGCTTTCTATCTGGGCGACCCCAACGGCGATATGGCCAATATTCTCAACAATGAGATCAGAGAACGGGCCGGTATGCCGCCATTGACCGAGATCACCGAGGAGAAAATCCGCCAGGAAAGACAAGTTGAACTGGCTTTCGAAGAACACGTTTTTTGGGATCTGAGACGGTGGAGAATTGCCGTTGAAGAATTGGACAATAAAGCCCGCCATAAAACCACGTGGATTAAGGATTTTGATACCGGCATGTATTTTCTCCAGATGGAACACGGGGACAAAGGAAGGGTAAGACTGCATCCGGAACGTAATTACTACTATGCACTTGGCCTGGGTAGAATTGCGGACAATCCAAACTTGGTAGAGAATCCGGGTTATTAGGGGCTATTGCTGCTGTGGTTGCTATGACTGCTATAGCTCCTATAGCTCCTATTGCTCCTGTAGTAACCACAGTAGCCATAGCAACCATAGCAGCAACCATAGCAGCTATAGTAACCACAGTAGCAATAGCAACCACAGTAGCCATAGAAGCAACAGCAACCACAGCAACCATCATTACAATCAATATGAAGCATCAAATCAACAATTACCTATGCATGGCCATCGCCCTGGCGGTGGCTATCGGCTGTACGCCGGGTCAAAATGAGCAGGCAGTATTGCCACCGGAAACGGCACCAAAAACGCAGGGTGGGTTTCCCTTCGACTTACCTAAAGAGAAGCCCGACAGGAAGATGAGTGCTGCGATGGAGCGGAATTACGCCCAGTACATGGCCCCGAGGCCCGAAGACAACGAACTGTATTCCCAGTTTAAGTACACCCGGTTAAAGGGCTTTGACTACAATGATCACGACGGCACTATTTCGAGGCGAGATCCTTCGAAGGTAATTTTTGTCAACAGCAAATATTACGTTTGGTATACGTACCGAAATACGCCGACTCCGCCCAAAGGAGCCGACAACAGTAATGATACCATTCCTTCGACAGATTGGGATTTATGCGACATTTGGTATGCTACCAGTAAAGATGGTTTTACCTGGGAAGAACAGGGACTTGCGATTCCCCGGCCGGCGAAACCTCATCCGGGGTGGAGATCGGTCAGTACCACCGATGTTTTGGTATGGGAGGGCAAGTACTACCTCTATTACCAGGGTTTTCTGGAGACCAGTGGAAAACGCGGCGATGATTGTCCCGTAGTGGTTTCTTATGCTGATTCGCCGGATGGGCCATGGACGCCCCATCATGAAATTGTGATACCGAACGGCGCACCGGGCGAATGGGATCAATACTCCATTCACGATCCGCATCCTTTTATTTACAGGGGAAGAATTTATTTGTATTATAAATCAGACTTCGATGGAGATCCGCGTTTGGTGCGCATGCAAGGCTTGGCGATTGCTGATCATCCGCTGGGACCTTTTGAAAAACATCCTTTGAATCCGGTTATTAATTCCGGTCACGAAACATCGCTTTTCCCATTTAAGGGGGGCATGGCCGCTATGGTGACCAGAGACGGTAATGAGCACAATACCATACAGTACGCCAAAGATGGCGTGAACTTTGAGATTGCATCCATCGTTGCGCTGCTGCCCAATGCCGCAGGCTCCTTTGTGCCGGATGCATTCACCAATACCGATGATGGTCGGGGCATTACCTGGGGTATTTCCCATTTTACCAATGTGACCACCTGGTCTGAGAATCATGCCATTTTAGCTCGTTTTGATTGCGATTTGAGTCAGGATGTAGATGATGTTGGCATGAAACACCATCACGAATATTATAAACCTGAATTTTATTTCAGGCACCACTTAAATGATGGGCAAAGGGACAGAATAATGAAGGCCAATAAAGAGTTGTTGGAACGATCAAAAGAATAATTTTTAATGAAAATCATCCAGGTGCTTACCATCGTCTTTTTGCTATCGCTATCGATGCTGTGTTTTGTATGGCAACCAGATGATGCCATAGAACCATGGACTAAATTTTCCATGGATTTTAAGGGACCTCCATGCTCCGAATTGTCCAGCCCGAACCCGTTTACCGATTACCGGATGGATGTGGTATTTACCAACCCTTCCGGGAAGACATATAGGGTGCCAGGGTATTTTGCTGCGAATGGCAACGCAGGAGAGACCTCCGATTCTATCGGTAATGTATGGCGGGTAAACTTTACTCCCGATGAACCTGGAAAATGGACCTATGTCGTGTCCTTTGTTAAAGGTCGTATGATTGCCGCTGAATTGAGCGGTGGAGAGAGTGCCGGTTATTTTGATGGAAGCCGAGGAAGGTTTAGCGTTAAACGCTCAAAAAAGACGGACACAAGAGACCTCAGCAGTCAAGGAAAGTTGGTGTATAGGGAATCGCATTATCTGCAGTTCCAAGGAAGTGAAAAATACTTTCTAAAGTCCGGAACAAACAGCCCCGAGGTTCTGCTGGAGTATGCAGAGTTTGACAATACGCCTTCCGACCGAACATACACTGAACATGCAGAAGATTGGAAAACAGGGGATCTCACCTGGAAAAACGGCAAGGGAAAGGGAATTGTTGGGGCCATCAATTACTTATCCGACATCGGGGTTAATTCGTATTACTTTCTGACTATGAATGCTTACGGCGACGGGAAAAAGGCGTGGCCGTGGATTCACGCCGACAGCATCGTCAGATACGATTGTTCAAAACTGGATCAGTGGGATATGTTGTTTCAGTACATGAATGAGAAGGGCATCGTGATTGACCTGGTTTTAACCGAAACCGAAAATGAAGTGTATTTTGAAGAACGTGAATTTGGCACTGCCCAGGGATTTGCAAAATCCCGTAAAGTATATTTTCGGGAAATGGTGGCCCGGTATGGGTATCTCCCCGCCATCACCTGGAATATTGGTGAAGAAAATGGTTGGCACAAAGACCTGCCCTTCCAAACGGCCAATACCGAACGGCAGCGCAAAGAATACCTCGACTATTTCCGTAAGCTAACCTACTACAACGACCACCTTACCATTCACAACGGGCCTTCATGGGATCAACACATTTTCGAACCCCTTTACGGCCATAAAAGCTTCACTGGTCCCGCTTTTCAATGGGATTTTGGCAAAAATATTTACCGTGAAATATCAGCTTTGAGAAGCAGATCGGCATCGGTAAATCATAAGTGGGTGGTGTTTTTCGATGAGCCCTACATTGGGACAAAGATCGCGGATGTAGATGAATGGCGTACTAAAAATGTCTGGCCGGCTTTTATGGCTGGCGGTGCAGGTGTTGCCTTGTACATGGGAGGAGGGAAAGATGTGAAGGAGCAAAATTTCCGACCTTACGAAATGCACTTTCAAACGATGGTCGTAGCTCGCCGCTTTTTTGAAGACCACGTTCCTCTAAATGAAATGACTCCCGACTCCTTGTTCTGTCAGGAAGCGCACACGCTCCGTAAAGACAATGAATTTTTTCTGCTTTACTTCCCACAATACAATGATCAAAAAGTAGTTCTGCCAAAAGGAGATTATTTCATTGAATGGTTCGATCCGAAGCTGGGCGGTCATCTTCTCAAAGGCAAAAAAATTTCCGGCGGCAAACCACTTTCGATAAAAACGGAAAATATAACACTAAACCGGGATTGGGTGGTACTCATTTCGTACGCTGATTCGCCTGATTAAAGAATTTTAGCGTTTCCGATTGTACTTCCTTTCCTTCCGGCCCCCACCACACAAAGTGGCCACCTCCCTTTACCAACCGGCATTCTCCGTTGATTAGATTTTCCGTAAGTCGAGAGAAGTGGTCTTGAGTGACGTCCTTATCGATTGTTGAAGCATACGTCAGAACCGGTAGGTCAATCTTGTTCCAATCAATGGTCTGCTCTTTCGCCGATTTCTTTAATTCATCCATCATTCCCGGGTAGATTTTACTCATTGGTGCCAATGAATGGATGAACTGTATGGCGCGTTTTTTTTCTTGGGGATCATTGAGAATGGAAGCGACAACGGTTTTGATAGCCTTTTTCTCCATTTCAGCTTCTGCATGAACGAGATTGACCAAAATAATTCGGGGAAAAAAGTCCATGGTTCTTCTCAGTAGCCAGGAGATAAAATCTTGCATTTTAGGCGACAAAAAGAGTTTGGCAAATGCAGTGTCAAGTGCTTCTTTTTTTGGTCGATATTGTCCGGTTACCGGGCTCCATAAAACCATTGACTTCACGCTGTATGATTGTGCATAATACAATGAGGACAAGGCTCCAATCGAAACGCCAAATACATTTACTTCCTTGATGTCCAGGAAGTCTATTACTGCTTTGTAGATATCGGCATGACCCCGAATGGAGCTCACCGCATTTGCCGGCAAATTGTAGTAGCCAGGCCTGTTTACGGCAATCAATCGGTATCCCGACCGTACCAACCAATCGAGCATATAGACCGAATCGATGCCAGCTCCTCCACCAGTCGAAAAAAGGATTGCGGGAGCGTCCTTTGGTCCTATATCGAGGTATTGAATAAGGCCAAATTTAGTGGACGCCTCAGAAAAGGAATGGGCTACTTTTTTCCTGTGGAATAAAAAGCGAAGAAAATCGACGTACCCAACCAAAATTATTGCAAGAATAATGAAAAATGCAACAATGATTACATTCATATTTTTGACTTTGGTAAGGACTTGTTCATTCTTCTATTCCTCCCGCAAAGTTTGTACCGGATTGATAACCGCCGCTTGATAAGACCGGAGGCTAACGATCATCGTGCCGATCAAGAACACAAAAAGACCGGACAAGAGAAAAACCAGTAAGTTTAGATTCGTCCGGAAAGTGAAATTATTCAACCAGCCCCGCATGATTAAATAGGCAACCGGAACCGCCAAAACAAAAGCAACGATCATCAGTCGGGCATAATCTCGTGAGAGCATCAAAACCAATTGCCCGACCCGGGCACCGTGAATTTTCCGGATGCCGATTTCTTTGGATCGCTGACCGGCAGAAAAGGACGAAAGCCCCAATAAGCCCAGGCAGGAGATAAAAATCGAAATGAAGGCGAAGATTTTGGCAAGTTGACTCAACATCACCTCACTTCGATAGCTCTCTTCATACGATTCATCCATGAACCGGTACTGGAAAGGAAAGTTTGGGCTGTGTGCCAGTGTGACCGCTTCAATGTGATGAAGAGCGTCCTTGATATTGCCCTGCGTTCTCACCAGTGCGAGGTAGGTGCTGTTGGGATCGTAACGAATGATCAACGGCTCAATGGGCTCAAACATACTGTCCATATGGAAATCTTTGATCAACCCGATTATTTTGCCCTCTAGTCCCCAAACCTTCAGTTTCTTGGCAATTGGATCGGTAAAGCCCATGATGCCGGCCGCTACTTCATTGATTAGATAATTCAAGGTATCCGTTTGTAGGTCGGCGGAGAAATCCCGGCCTTGCAGAAGCTGAACGCCCATTGCCTGGACAAAGCTTTGGTCGACACTCAACACATTGATCTCGACATTTTCGTCCGGACTTTTTCCCTCCCATTCCGCTCCTCCCGTCGAGCGGCCATAGGAAATGGGGTTACCGCTGGTGAAGGTAATGTCTGCTACTCCTGGTGATTGCCTCAATTCTTGCTCGTATATTGCTCGCTTCTGCATCAGTTCGCGGGGCATTTCGACGAATACTACATTGTCTTTATTTAAACCGAGATCTTTATTGAGAATGTACCGCAATTGCTGATAAACGATGACCGTACCAATGATCAGTAGAATAGAGAGTGCAAACTGAAAAGTAACCAGTCCCTTGCGCAACAGTATCTCTCCCATAGTGTGCTTTAGCATCCCTTTTAGCGATCGGGTAATTTTGAAAGACGGCAGTAAGAGGGCAGGGTAGACTCCCGAAAAGAAGCCGGTAAACAAAAGGGTTAGACCTAAGCCTGCCAGGATACTTGGGTTGGAAAGATCGAGCTTCAATTGTTTGTCGACGATCTGATTGAAATAAGGCAAAAGGGCCACTACCAGGCCAATCGCCAACAGAATCGAGACCAATGATAAGAGGTATGATTCAGCAAAAAATTGCCGACGCAATCCTCCCTTTTGCGCACCCATAACCTTCCGGATGCCGACCTCCCTGGCCCGCAAGCTGGATCGTGCCGTAGCGAGATTGGTGAAATTGATACAGGCAATGATCAAGATGAAAAAGGCCACTACCAAGAAGATGCGTACGTATTGAATACGTCCTCCCGCCGGTAAGCCGTTCTCAAATTGGGAATATAGATAGATCTCTGAAAAGGGTTGTAAATAGATCCGCTCATCCGCAGCGTAATTGGTATTTTCATTGATTTCCTGCCTGACTTTGTCGCGAAGGGCATCAATGTCAGCATCTTCCCGCAGCTTCGTTAGCATGCCGAAACCTCCGTTGTACCAACTTTCAACCCAATCGTTTCGCTGGATGTACTCGCGAGCCGGAACAGCCCAATCAAACTGTAGGGAGGATTGCCGACCGGGGTCCCGAAAGACACCGGTAATGGTAAAATCCTTGCGATTGTTGAGTCGTACGGAGCTCCCAACTGCAGTATCTCTCCAGTCTGCACCAAAATACTTGGCGGCCAGACCTTCCGAGATGACGATCGAGGATAGGTCGTCCAATGCAGTGACTTTGTCACCGACTAAAAAGGGGAAGGTAAGGATGTCGAAGAATTCCGGCGACACATACCGACCCGATTCATAATACACCTGATCCCGGTATTGAATGGAAGACGCTACTTCCCAACTGACCAAAGCCACCTTCTCCACCTCCGAATAGTCATTTTCGAGGGTTTCTTCCAGCGGTTGGGGAATGCTGGCAGTTGTATTGACCTCACCGCTGGATTGGTACTGATTTCGCCACACCTGGTAGATGCGATCGGCATCCGTGTGAAAGCGGTTCATCCTGATCTCATCCCCCACCCAAAGGAAAATCATGATCGCAGTGGCCATACCGACCGCCAGACCCAATAAGTTTATCAATGTGTAACTTCGGTGCCGGAGGGCAAATCGAAATGCAATGGACAGGTAATTCTTTAGCATGACCGTATTATTTGAGGCGGTATAAAATCGGATCGGTTTGACAATTCCGGGACGAAGAAGTAAGAGGACGTCGACCAGGAACAACCACCTGGCCCGAAGGAGGTTGTCTTCGGAGCGGATCCGAAATAACTCCGTCAAATCCCCTTCCACATCCTCCAATAAATCTGGACGGCAAAACCACCTGAGCAAAGCCCGGATGAATTTCGGTGGCTGCAAGCCGGGTTCCTTTTTCATGTTCCTTTAAAGTCAAATGCCACGACGGGGATATCCCGCCACAGTTGCTGCCGGGCACTCATGACCGAGTCCAGGACCTTTTTGCCGTAGGGCGTCACTCTGAAATACCTCTTCCGCTTTCCACCACGCACGGCAGTCGCTTCCCCCAGTGAGGATTCCAAGAACCCTTTTTTTTCTAAGCGGTCCAGCGCGGAGCGAAGGGCGCCAACACTGACCTTTCGGTCCATCCTGCGCTCAATTTCGCTTTTGATCGCCACGCCGTAAGCCTCGTCGTATAAGACCGCGGCCGTAAGCATCACCAATTCTTCAAATGCTCCGATTGAAGCTCTCTTCATTGTCTGTATGATTTAAGTCCTAAAAGTAGTTAAAATATTTAAGTCCTAAAAGTAGTTAAAATAAAATTTGCCGGAAATCAAGTAACTCCTTTTTGTTGCAATACATACTTTGTAGTCTTATTTGGTCGTATTGTTGATTTTTGTTGCAATTTGTTGTATATTGCGATAACCTTATTGATTCAAAAACTCAAACGATGGATCCAAAAGAGATTCTGGCGGAAGCCAAAGCAGCAGCTTCAAAGACTCGAATTGAAGAATATCGGGAAGCCGTACAAACCTTGAGAGAGAAGGGATATACCTGGCGGGAAATTGCTGATTTTCTGAGAGCCAGGGGAGTGGTCACCGATCACACTCGTATATACCGGACATTTGGCAAGAACACCAAGCGGCGGCAAAAGGAATCAAGGGAGGTTGAGATCTCGAAAGTTACTTTTGTCGGTGTGCGGAAGACCAAGAAGAATAATTTTTGGAATGTAGTGGATCTCGTGCTTCCCTCCAAACTTGGAGAGAGTATTACCGTAGTTGGTTACGCTTGGGGAAAAGAAGGAACGAGCTATGTCTTGAAAGAAGACGATGCGATGATCTATCGAAACACGACGCTTGTCATCAAGTCCGGTGAAGGATTTCCCATCTCGTACATCAAGTTGGAGTTTAAAACGGAGGGAGATCAGTGGTTGGAGCAGGAAGTATACATTATGCCGAAATGGGAGATGTTGATTTGATTTTAAGTCGTCGACCCGCCCTTCTTAATGGGAATTGTTTAATGCAGTGATTGAGATAGTCTATATATAAAGTGGATTCATTATTTTTGATTTGTGTTGAAGTGAGCAACTTCTAATATCCAAATCCAGCCCAAAATGAAACCACTCCGACTTGATATTCTATTCCTGCTCTCTCTGTTGACCACCATACTGCTGCAGGCCCAGGGGGATTTCGATGCGTCGAACGCCGGCATTCCTTTGCGATTTGAGGCCATCAACGCAGATAAGGGACTTCCGCAGAAGCGCATATCCGGCTTATTTCAAGACCATCTGGGGTTCATTTGGCTGGGAACTCCAAACGGACTGGTGAAATACGACGGCTACGAATTTCAGACGTACCAATACCATCAATCGGATTCGATCAACGCGGCTCTCGGCCGCCGACTGCTTTTGGCCAACCGGATTACGGAAGACGCCAACGGAGATCTCTGGCTCAATGGTGTCCATCGATCCCAAAAACAGCAACTGATATTTAAATTTGAACGCGCAACGGAAAAACTGACACCTTTTTCTTTCGACGGAGAAGCAGGAGCTTTAGTGCCTTACGATTTTGGTCGTGAAAAACGACCATCCATCATTCGAAGTTACATCCGACACTTGCATTACGCGCACGGATTTCTGTGGATCGCTTCCGATCGACTCTTTCGCATTCCCCTGTCCGAGATCGATGTCAATCGGGACAAGCCGGGGCCACTCCATTACCAGGTGTTCGACGCAGAAAAAAGTACGCCCTACGAGGAAGGCTTTTGGTACTTTTTCGAAGATGAGAAAAATCGGCTTTGGATCACCGGAGTCGACGGCATCTATCAGTGGATGCAGAGCAGGGATACCTTAATTTTTCATCATCTTCCCGATCCGCTATTGCGGGGACCCACTCCGGGCCTGATCTATATTCAGATGGCAGAATCCAGGGATGGGAAACTTTGGTTTTTCCCTGACCCTGGCGGTTTTTTAGTGCGATTGAATCCACTCGATGGAACTTCCGAAATCTTAAAGAATCCATCATTCCAATTCAATTTTTTTATGCTGCAAGCGAATCCCGGTCAGGTTTGGTTCGGCAAACGTGATGGAAGGGGAGGTTTACGGATTTTTGATTTGAATACCCTGGAATTCACTCCAGTTAAGATGGAAGTCGACGGCTTACTCCAACTACCCATTGCCCAAGTTTCGAGTCTCTTAAAAGACCGGAGCGGCACTTTGTGGGTAGCCAACCGATACGGATCTCTGCTTAGGCACGAACCACAACGGTCGAATTTTCATTGGTTGCACTTCGAGCCGGATAATGCCGACGCCTTGTCGCACAACTGGGTCCACGGTCTGACTCAGGATCAATCGGGCATTTATTGGATCACTACCTACGGCGGGGGATTGAATCGCTGGGATCGTGCCAATGGATCTTTCGAGGTGTTTCGGACTGGTGAAGGGCCCGAGTATGGCCCCACTTCAGAGTATCTTATGGGGATAGAGGTGTCGAACGATGGGAAGGTCTGGTTCGGTTCAGGACGTTCTATCAGTTATTACGACCCCATTCGGGAACACTTCAGACATCACAATGGGCCCAGTGTTGCCATGGATATCCAACTGGATTCGAAAGATCGAATATGGGCAACGAAAGCACCTTCAGGACTCTTCTTATTCGATCCGCAAAAAGACCAGTTCAACCCCATTCAATTTCCTAGCCGAACCGACTCTACCCGTATGTTCAACCCGTTTAGGTGGGGGGCAGAGATATTTTTGGACAGTAAGGAGAATCTGTGGATTGGTACCATCATGAGGCCCGGAGCAGGTTTCTACCGTTTTAATGTGGAGACGAAAGACTATCAGTTCTACGATCTGCCGGAAGGGCGCACTTTTTTGGAAGACCAGCGAAAAAATATTTGGGTGGGAACCGGGGATGGCTTGTACCGGTTCAATGCTCAATACGAACCCGAAGTTTGCTACCGGATCGAGGACGGCCTGGCGAATAACGCGGTGCAAGGAATGTTGGAAGACGATCGGGGCCGTCTCTGGATCAGCACCGATCATGGCCTTTCTTGTTTTGATCCGGATACAGCGTCCTTTCGGAATTATTTTCGGGGAGATGGCTTGCCGGCTAACGAGTTTGAACACGCTGCCTACAAGAATGATCTTGGTGAGTTATTTTTCAGTGGTGGGTTCGGACTGCTCTATTTCCACCCCGACAGCATCCGGGACAACCCGATTGCGCCCCAATTGGCCTTCACCAGTCTCGACTTACAGGGAAAACGAGTAGCACCGGGAATGCCCGGCAGCCCACTTGAAAAGCACATTTCCGTGACCAAAAAAGTGGAACTGGCACATTGGCAAAATGATCTCACAATCCACTACGCAGCCCTCCATTACAAAAATCCGGAAAACAACTTGTACCAGATCAAACTGGACAATTACCATAAGGATTGGCAACCAGCCAGTCATCTTAATTTTTCCAATTTTACGAATCTCGAACCGGGGCGCTACACCCTTCGGGTAAAAGCAGCCAATAGCGATGGTATTTGGAATCGGGCCAAAGATCATCTGGCGCTGCGCATTGTCATTCGTCCTCCCTGGTACTGGTGTTGGTGGTCTCAGGCCCTTTATCTGGTCCTGTTCATCTCCGGACTGCTGTCTTTGTATTACTTTCAATTGAATCGGCGCCTTGCCATTTCAGAAACGAATCGGCTACGGGAACTCGGTGAGGTTAAATCCAGACTTTATACCAATATCACTCACGAATTCCGAACGCCGTTGACCGTCATTTCGGGTATGGTCGACCAAATGTCCAAAGATCCGCAGAAGTGGTTTCGCGAGGGGGCCGCAATGATCAAACACCATTCCTCCCAATTGCTGAATCTGGTCAGTCAACTACTGGACCTGTCCCGATTGGAATCGAATTCCATCACTTTGCACTTTCAGCAAGACGACATAATTTCCTTTTGTAAGTACCTGGTTCAATCCTTTCATTCGCTGGCTGATACCCAAGCCATTACGATTCACTTTTACAGTAGGAAAAGCAGTCTGGTGATGGACTTTGATCCCGACGCACTGACGAAAATCATGGGCAATCTCTTATCCAATGCCATAAAATTCACCGATAATGGTGGTCACATTTATATTAGCCTCGCCGAGGAAGGTACCTTCCTGTCCATCGTGGTTAGAGATACCGGTATTGGCATTCCCGAGGCGGAGCTGTCCCACGTATTCGACCGGTTTTATCAAATTGACGATGGTTCCACCAGAGTGGGAGAGGGCACCGGAATTGGATTGGCCCTGACCAAAGAACTGGTCAATCTTATGGGTGGGCATATTAAAGCCGAAAGCAAATTAGGCGAAGGGACGACATTTACCGTCTGGCTACCGGTTGCCCATAGGACAGAACGGACATCGACATCCCTCCGACCCAGTTTTCAGCATTCACCCATTGCTTTAGCAAGAGAAGCAGTGGCGGTCCAGCAGCCAACAGATCATGCCGGAGACCTTCCCCTTGCTCTAATCATTGAAGACAATCAGGATGTAGTTCGTTACCTTAGTGCCTGTTTGGATGGTGGGTACCGGCTCGAGATTTCAAAAGATGGAGAGGAAGGAATCGAAAAAGCCATCGAATTGGTGCCGGATATCGTCATTAGCGACATCATGATGCCTAAAAAAGATGGTTACGAGGTGACCAGGACGCTCAAAAATGACGAACGTACCGATCACATTCCCATCATATTGTTGACGGCAAAAGCCGATCAGGAGTCAAAAATCAAGGGTTTGGACTACGGTGCTGATGCCTATCTTTACAAACCCTTTCAACCGGAAGAATTGGAGGTCAGGTTGCGCAAATTGATCGAGCTCAGAACAAAATTGCAACGACGATACGGCACCGGGTTTATTCCCGACCCGACAGGTAATGCCCTTTACGAGCGCCAAGATGCCTTCATGATTCGGTTAAAAGAAGAAGTGGAGGCGCGGATGGGAGAACCGGATTTTGGCATTCCTGTCGTCTTGAAGGCCATGGCCATCAGCCGTACCCAACTACACAACAAGTTAAAGGCCTTAACTGGAAAATCCACTTCCCACGTGCTTCGGTCCATTCGACTGCAAAAGGCCAGGGAATTGCTGCAGGCTTCCGACCGGAATGTTTCGGAAGTCGCTCGTGCAGTTGGTTTCAATAGTCTGGCTTACTTCTCTACTTGTTTTTCGGAGGAATTCGGACAATCGCCCAGCCAAGTGAAAAGAGCGGCCGAACAATAGTTAAAACTTTTAGAACAAAATCGGGACAAAATGTAAATTTTTAGAACAATAACGGAAACCAAATAAATCCTGATGAACCATCTTTGATCTGTCTTCACCGGTGAAGGTTTTTTGATTCATCCATAAAAGCCTTCAGAAATGACGATCAAATTTAGCCTTTTGTTCAGCCTCCTTTTGGCCGCCTCTACTGTTATTGCCAATACGACCATCCCCTTTCAGTTAATTGGGAAGTTGATCATAATTGAATTGGAAATTAATGGAAAAAGTGGGAATTACATTTTGGATACCGGCACTTCCGACATTGTTCTGAATAGTCAATATTTTTCCGTCCAGGGGGCAACGAAGATGGGCGAAGCCATCGGTATTAGCGGACAACCCATCGTGGTCTACCGTCACATCGTAAACCTTCAAATTGCCGATCATCATTGGAAAAAAGTTCAAGCTAAAGTCTTGCCACTTGCTCACCTTTCTGATCTGAAGGGACTTCCCATCATGGGGCTGATCGGCAGTTACATTTTTTTGGATTACCAACTGGTCCTGGATTTTGAACAAAGACAACTTACCATGATCAAAGTAGCGGGCAAGGAAAAGGAGTTGCCCTACGTAGACCCTAGACCCGCCGATGTGTTGTTACCATTCAAGTGGAAAACGGTGATGCCAACGATAGAAATATTCGTCGGAGGGTACCGCCTTGACTTCGGATTGGATACCGGTGCCGAGGTCAACATCCTCTCTGCCGATCACGCTAAAACACTGGGCGATCAATTGGTGACCAGTCATAATAAAAACCTGACTGGTGTTCATCATCGCGCTCGGTTGGTGAAATCTGTCATTCTGAAGGATTTGGTTTTGGGCCAATTTTTCTGTCCAAACTTGAATGTAGTGCTCATGCCGATGCAGAAATTCAATTTTGATGGTAACGGTAAGCCGATTGATGGGGTTATCGGGAGCGACTTCCTCTTGCACTTCAAAGCGGCCATTAACTTCAAAACGCGAACAATTGCCCTATGGCACCGGAATGGGCAACGGGAATTGATCTTCGCACGGGACTCGATTACCGATAAAGAGTAGTGCAAAGGTTCGGTCGCGTCTACCTCCCAACCCAAAGGGCCTTCCAAGTGTTATAGTTAATAAACCGATCTATTATGAAGAAGCAATTGTGTTTTTTGTTAACGATGTGCTTCCTCTTGAGTACTTTGCCAGGAAGGGGAGCAAATCAAGAAATAGTTAGAGATACATTTCCAGGAAAGATCAACATCGCGAAATTGCGCAATAAATCAAGGCTGTCACAGCGAATGATCACACCGCAAACAGTACCTGAATTTGGAACATTGAGAGGCAACATCGTCGACCCCATGGCGATCGGCGGCGGCTTTCAAAACATCTTCGAAATGATCCAGGGGCGTGTTCCCGGCGTATGGGTGACCGGCGGATTCAACTATTACAAAGTCCGGGTTCGGGCATCCATGGGGCCTCCCCTGGTAGTAATTGACGGCATGCCTTTTTACGGTCGTTCCGATGATCAGGTCAACAGCTTGCTGATGATGATCCCGCCGGCTGATGTCGAATTTATTGAAGTCCTCAGAAATATTGGGCAAACGGCTATTTATGGACCGGGAGGAGGCAATGGAGTGATTGTAGTCCATTTGAGGAAGGGAGAAATCTGATTTGAAATCAAAAATCAATGCCGCCCTCCTGATTGTCGCACACCACTTGGTTTGTATTTGGCATGGGGTGACTTTGATCATCGGAAACGAAAATCAAACTCATTACATTGCGATTTCAAATGCAATAAATTCATTGTATTTCAAATCGATTAATGCCATGGTACCAAAATCAAAGCTGGTAGCTGCGGGTGCTCATCTGGTATCCTACCGGAAAGGAGAAATCATTTTCCTGGAGAATTCCAGAGCTGGTTTCTATTTCCAAATCAATTCGGGAAGCGTGAAAATGCTTTCTTTTTCTCCATCCGGTGAGGAAGTCGTTCAAAAGATCGTTGAAAAGGGCGATGGCTTTGGTGAATCTTCGCTGTTGGAAGATTTTCCTTACCCGGCAAGGGCCGTGGCCCTGAACAATTGTCTGATTTGGAGATTGCCGAAAAGTGATTTCATTCAACTGCTAGACGACGAACCTGCACTGCACTTAACGTTTACAAAACTACTGCGCAAAGGAGGTGAATGCAAAGTACCAATGTTGCGAACAGTTTCGCTAACTGGCGTTAAAGAAAGCATCCTTTCGTACCTGGATTTGCTGGCACAAAACAATCACGGTCGTTACGATCATGAGGGGCGTTATATTGTCCCGTATACCCGGCAACAGATTGCCAATAGTTTGGGTCTCCGGGTCGAAACGGTTATTAGTGCATTGGGAGAACTGGTGAAAGAAAATGAGTTGAAAATCATCAATAGAAAAATCTGCCGGGCATTTAAAGGGGTAGTAGGAGATGAATTTACGGAAGCGAAGGAAAGGTGATCCGTCGAAGTACCGTTTTCCCCATTGGAATGAGCCGGACCCGTTTGCTCTTACCATTTTTTACATCCATAACTTGGCCCGTTAAATGCGGACTCGCATCAGCAATGAATTTAAATTCGGGTAGATCATCACTCAGCCCTAGGTCTTCATGGTTATTGTTGGTGGCGATGCAATGGTAATCAGTGAAACCTTTGTGCGGGTAGGTCACAATGTTCTCCCTTTGGTGCGGTATGTCCAAGGCATACACCAATGGGCCTCTTTGAAAATAGAACTCACCGTTGCGGTATTTCTTTTTTTGCACTTCATTTTTAAATTGAATTTTCAACAAGTCACCCGTACGCCATGTCTTTTTAATCTTATAGAAACCATTTTCCAGGTCTGGATTTACGCCTTCGAAATTCATGGCCGCTACCCAAGCGGGTCTTCTAAAATATAAGGTCATCTCTACCGGTTCATCCGTTGTAAACTTAAATTGTACTTCATCCGAATAAGGATAATCTGTGATTTGCTCAATCTTCAGACCAACATTGTTAAATGCGGTTTTCAATTCGGATGGGCCGTATAATATGGCTGCCAAACCGTCCGGCGTTTTACCCCACATTTGATCAAGGTAGTAGGAGAAACTCCGCGTATAATTCGGGACGCAGCAAACGGCGGGTTCTGAATGCGTTGGTGAATACTTATATCGGGGTTCTTTTTCGTCGCCATCCAATGCCCTGCCATCCAATTTATAGCAGTTGTCCGGTTTGCCATAAGCGATGGCGGTACCGTCTTCATTCCTAAACCCCAGCATGCCGTTAAAGGTCAATTTTTCTGCGTGATCGGCATAGGTTAAATCGCCGGTTCTTTGGGCGGCGACACCCAGGAAATTGCGCAATTCCAGCAATGTGCAAAACTCCGCAGCGGTCGTACTGGGTTCTGCTTGCAATCCTGCGATCCACTCCATGGCATGACCCGCGCCACTGGGAAGGATACAATTGTCCAATTTGTATAGAGCATGCTCATAGGCCAACTTTAATTCGTCATAACCAGTACTGTAGTAGGCATTTAGAAGTGTGCGTAAATGCTCATAGGTGTGTACGCCGTGTCCGGTGAACGGCTCTTCTTTTTTCATCAGAAAGGGATAGCGTAGGTCATTAAAAGCCCGATTGATATCGTAGGTGGAAAAGGCTCGGTAGAGATAAACAGCATAATCCCGATAGATTGTTTTTCCCGTAATTCGGTGCAGGGTTTCGCAGACATCCGTCATCATCAATCCATGCGTGACTCCGCCAAAAGCATTTTTTAGCTCGAAGGGGTTCCGCCCATTTTTATTGTACTTTTCCATGGTCAGTGTCATGGCGCTTTCGACGGCTTCGAGCACTTTTTCCTCTTTGGTAAATTCATAATAGGCCAGCAACATTCGGAAAGCAGTCGTTTGTGCCCACAGTTCGCCATTGGAACCCTCATGTCGGTAGCGCAGGTTTTCTTTGTAGATACCGATGTAACCATTTTCATCTTGAGAAAGCAGCAAATTCTCTACGATGTCTCTACTTTGCTGAATGGCGTCTTCATCGTTGGTCAAATAAGCATGGCGAACGAATCCGTCCCACCAATTTCCCGTTGTTTCGGCATTCCACCACATAATCGACGTTTCCCACTCCGCTCCCGTCAAGACCAGGTCCCCCATCTCGGGGATATCGTCCAGGCCTCCCCGGCGCGCGGTATGATAGAGGTCATCGGCCTTAATCCCCGGATACAAATCGTCTAGTGCTCCGACAATCCCGTGACGAAGGTCGTTTTCCATCATAGTCCGTAGCCAACCGGCAGGGCGATTGTCGCCAGTGGGTAAGGGTACAAAAGCGGGAGCGATCGGATATCTTTCACCATCGAAAAAGGTTAACAATGCACCATCGTCGTCCACGGTTGTTTTTACCTTATTGACATGGCCGGTAAAGTTCTCACCCTGAGAACCCGTCTTGTTATCACAATTTGTCATGAGCGAAATGGCTAGGAGAAAAAGGAACTGGGTGAAGCTTTTCATGATTCCTCTTATTCATTCATTTTCAAATAATAGGCAATTCTCGGGTCGTCGCCTTTTTGGGCCTTATAGGCTTCTGCGAGGCCTTTCAATTCTTTCAAAACAGAAGGGTGTTGGCCCGACACATCACGATCATTGCGCAAATCGTTGGTCAAATCGAACAGTTCTATCTCATCGTCTGTGGCATGCCAGCGCAGAAACCAATGATCTTTTCGAACCCAATAACCTTCTATGTGACGTCCCATTACATTGTGTTCCGAACTTGTAGCACGAGTGGTAATGACGTTCCCTTGGACGTATTCGCGAAGCTGTTTGGTTTTCTCCTCGATGACATCCCGGTAGGAAATCCCGTAAAAATTTGTGGGGATTTCCATTCCGACATAGTCCAAAATGGTAGCGGGAATATCCGCACTATGGATGATGGCATCCGAACGAAGCCCCTTTTTTATTTTCCCTTTCCAGGCGAATATGATTGGGGATCTAAAGGACATGTCGTAGATGGATCCCTTGCCTTTGTCGCCGCCATTGTGCGACCTCAGGGGATCGTGCCAATACTCCTCTTTGGGCTCTTGTTCCCATCCATTGTCATTGACATAGATAATTAAAGTATTGTCGTACAATCCCTTGTCTTTGAGGTGCTGGACCATTTGGCCCCATGCATCGTCAAACCAGGTACAGTTGGCGTAATATTGCTTAGCCGATTCGGACATCTCTTCATCCTTATAGAGATGGTAGTATTTTTCGGGAGCGTCGAACGGATAGTGAGGTAGGGAGGGGGCAAACCACATAAAGAAGGGGTTACCCTTGGTTTCTTCCAGGAAGTCATAAGCGGGCTGATT
>JANQRV010000158.1 GCA_028284395.1 Saprospiraceae bacterium | reverse complement strand
CGGAAGTCGGAAGCCGGGAGGACATTGCTGCCCTACAAAAGGCATTGAAAAAAATCGGTGCCGAATACCCCTACTTTGAAGTCTGCAAATCCGGAGATGTATTTACCGATCAGCATGTCGCTGTTTTATCAAAATATCCGCTCACCGATGTCGTTCCCGCTTATACTGAAAAGGCATTGTATTTTTCAGAAAGTGATTACGATGCGGTACAGGAAGCGGAAATTCTCAAGGCGCTCAGAGTAACTGCCAAGGTAGAAGAACGGGATATCACCTTATTTGTCCTGCATCTGAAATCGGAAAGAGGCGGATACGAAAGCGATGCGCTTCGATTGGCACAGGCTGAAATAGCCAGAAGGTGGATCATTCCCGAGCTTACTCAGGGAAAAAATGTAGTCGTTATGGGCGATTTCAACAGCGAGCGCCGGCATCCCGCCATTCTGCGATTACGGGGCTTCGACGACATATTTCCGGAATTGATCCAAGCCGGCGACGACAAATACTTCGATGACTTTACCACCAGATGGACCTACAATTATCGGGGCAACAAAGAACAGATCGATCATATTCTCCTTTCCATGAACTTGGCTGGACTTTGCAAAACAAATGATTATAAAACAGGAGAATTCGGGATCAAGACTTCCATTATCCCAATCGAAGATGATGCAGTATCCGATCACAACCCCTTGATTGTCGATTTACGTTTTAAATAACCAAATGCACCGCCTTATGAATGAGATTTTTGATAAAATTGGTACTACCCACGTTCTGTCTCGTTTTCGAAACCAACTGGACGGTGAACTTACATCGAATGCCTTCAAAGACGACGAGGTAGAAAAGTTGTTACAGGAATACCTCGATCTAAAAGACCGCGCCCGCAAGGTAAGTGATGAATTCTATGAAAAACTGGAAGGCCTTGAATTTGGCTCCGTAGTATCCATCGATACCGTCAGAGCCGCCAACAAACTCGAGGAAATCGTTCAGTTGATGGATCGTGAACTCGCAGAAAAAAGTGAGAAACTCCTTCGGTTCCTTCATCCCGTTCTAAAAAGCAGAAAAGTATGGGTCCAGGCCGGAAAGTACAAGTACCGGGAAGATGAGAGAGGAGAACTGGAAATAGAAGAACTCAGATAGGCTCCTATTCCCTACCCTTGTCGCAATACATAAATTTTGGATCCCAAAAAGTTTATTCCTACCTTAATATCGATTGGGTTCGATCCCAAATAGACATGAACGCCATCTTTTATGCATTACTACCGAATAAGTTTATCACTGCTGCTCTGTCTCTCATTTTCCGGATTGTCCGGCCAGATCAACGTTATGGGCAAGGTTAATCAACCCTTGGATACAGTGGTTACGCTCATCGTTCCCCCGACCAGTCTGGGAGAGCAGCCCAGGAAAGTCAGCGCCCCCCTCTCGGCCGCCAATAAATTTAGTTTTGCCATCAGGACCAGCATCGCGACGCCAGCTGAGATTGTGCACGGCGGAAGTAGTATTCCCATTTTCATTCTACCGGACCATTCTTTTTCGGTTGAGTTTACGGCCGGCGACGAGGAAACCACCGGGCTACTTTTTACGGGACCGGGCGGCGCCAACAATACTTTTTTACACCAATACATTGAGTTTCTCGAAGCGGAGGCCCCAACGATAGATTCCATTCAACTAGCTCAATCGACCACCAAGGAATTCCGGAGACTGATGGATCAAAACCGGGCGGCAAAAGAAGGTTTTTTGAAAGCTCAATCCGAGACCGCCGGCACGAATGTGTCTCCACAAATGTTGCAGTGGCTTCGAAATGACATTGAATATGGCTATGCCGACGAATTACTGAGGTACCCTTCCGTATTCCGAAGCCTACATAACGGCACCAAAAGCCGAAACCCCACGACCGATTATTATGCTTTCCTACAGGGCATGGCAATCAACAATCCCGACGCCATTTTACAACACAGCTATCAGCAGTTTTTAGAATCCTTCATCCTCCATAAGTTGGAAAAACCGATGCATTGGAAGCTCCGGACCGCCGATAAAAACCACTATGCCTTTTTGAATCGGTTTTTGTACGACCTTCCGCTACACTTCATGCAGTGCCTCGTACTTGAGCGCACCGCGTTGAAGTGGCTGGTAGACAAGCGTTACTTAGCTCAGGAATACCAGTCTTTCATGGCATCGAAAGCGCCTGAATCGCTGAAGCAACATTTGAAAAAACTCCGGGATAAACCGCCCAAAGTTTACTCCATAAAATCGTTTTCGATCATCGGCGGCCCGGTCCTGTGGGAAGTTTTCCAATTCCATGACGGCAACCGGCCTGATACCTCCCACTTCAAGGGGCAGCCATCTCTGTTGTACTTCCATGCCCGTCATGTTTCTAGAGTCGGTTTTGCCATCCGTTACCTCAAAAAACTGAGGCGGAAGCTGGAACCCAATCGCGCTATGAATATCTGCCTGGTCGACGTCAATACCAATTTCGAAGAATGGCAAAGAATTTATGCCAGTAGCGGGTACGCCGACCACCCCATCACTCATGTGTCGATGAACTCTTTTGATGAACTCTTCGACCGGAAGATCCCACAGGGACGAAAACCCAACATCGTTGTTGCAAATGCCGATGGCATCATCGTGAATACGATGTATTGGAAACCGCCGGTAAAACGGATTTTGAGGATTATTAACCGGCTTCCGTAAGGTCACCCTTTTCGGTGGTTTACCTATTCTACGACCTACTGCGAACGCAATGCATTGGCCGGATTGATTCCCGCAACCTTAAGCGACTGAAAGCCTATCATCAACAATGCAGAGCCGGTAATTAACAAGCCGGTTAATGCGAATATCCACCAGTCGATATTTACCCGGTAGGCAAAGCCCTGCAACCAGCTATTCATCACCAGCCAGGTTATCGGAATGGCCAATCCAAATCCAATTAGTATCGTTCGAATGAAGTGTGAAGTCAGTAATTGTACAATATTGCGCTCCCCAGCTCCGAGTACTTTTCGGATCCCCACTTCCTTGGTTCTTTGCTGAACGCTAAAGGCAGCAAGCCCGAACAAACCTATTGAAGCTATGACAATAGATAAAACGGCAAAAAATAAGAACATTTGCCCCAATTGTACATCCGATTTATACAACTGGTCATATTCCTGATCCAAAAAACCATATTGAAAAGGATGTGAAGAAAACTGGCCGAAAACAGCTTCTATGTTCTTTAGTGTTTCTTTGGTGTTTGCGGTGGTAATCTTCACCGAAAGGTAGCCCTCAAATTGCCGGTCCATAGTTAGGATAAGCGGTTCGAT
>JANQRV010000144.1 GCA_028284395.1 Saprospiraceae bacterium | reverse complement strand
CCTCCGAACTGGAAGAAATCGTTGTAATCGGTTACGGTATCCAGCGAAAACGCGATGTGACAGGAGCTATCGCTTCCGTTGATGAAGAGCAATTGGATCAACGAAGTCCGGCCAATGTCTTTGAAGCCATACAAGGTCAGTTGGCCGGGGTGCAAATCAATACGGGTTCTGGAGCACCGGGAGAAGCTGGAGTCATCCGGATTCGCGGAGCATCTACTTTTAATGCTGGAACGGGCCCGTTGTTTATTCTTGACGGCCAGCCGGTAAATGACATTGACAACATCAACCCCAACGATATAAAGTCAGTGGAAGTACTAAAAGACGGATCTTCAGCAGCTATTTATGGTTCGAGATCTGCCAATGGGGTGATCATTGTTACGACCAAGTCGGGAGAGACGGGGAAAACGCGAATAAGTGCCAACTACCTTAGGAGTTACAATACCTTGAGAAAAATGCCGGTGGCCAATGCACAGGAGCGGCTATTGTACGATTTACTCAGGGGAACACAAAAAAATACACTAGTAGATACCCTAAACCAGATGTGGTTGATCAACAACGATTTTCAGGAGATCTTCTACCGGACCGCCGTCAGGGACCAATTCAATATTAGCCTCTCCTCCGGAAGCGATAAAACAAAATTCTATTGGAATTCCGGCTTTCTGAACCAGCAGGGGGTGTTGCCCAGCCAGCGCTTTCAGAGGTTCAATACCCGGATTAATGTCGACCATGAATTTACGGAGCGGATCAGAATGGGAGTCCGATTGCAGGCTTCCTATGCAGAAACTTTCAACATCGATAAAGACAGCGAAAGCGCGTGGTACGGAGCGACCATTATCAAAGGTGCTTACAGCCCCTACGTAAATCCCGATGGGTCTTATCTGACGAATATCACTAGCTTCCGGGGAAGAAATAATCTATTGGATGTCATGGACCGATTGGAAGACAACAGGCGTACGATCCGCGGTAGCCTGTTCCAGTACTTGGAAATCGATCTATTGAACAATCTGACTTACCGTGCCAATTTTGGTGTAGACGGTGCGGTGATTAGAAATTCTGTTTTTGAGCCCGAAGCAATTGGGGGCCAGAACAACAACATCGACGCTAGCTTTTTTTCAGCTTTTGACTACAATTGGATTCACGAGAGTCTCCTCACTTACAATTATACCGCCGGAGACCATTCACTTTCGGTACTGGCGGGATTTAGTGCTCAGCGATGGAGCCGGCCGGAGGAGCGGATCCAGGGGCTGTTGGCCAATAACTTGATTCCGACCCTCAACAACGTGGCGGGTGCTTTTGACGCTGCCAATACTTTTACTAAGAATGAGAAGGACCACTCCCTGGCTTCCGTATTTGGACGACTCAACTACAGCTTTAAGGACCGCTATCTTTTCTCAGGCACCATTCGTCGGGATGGTTCTTCGAGGTTCGGTCCCGGTAACCGTTGGGGTAACTTTCCCTCTGTTTCCATCGGTTGGAGGCTGACCGAAGAATCTTTTATGCAACAACAATCCCTGATCGACGATCTGAAGTTGCGCGCCAGTTATGCCATTACCGGAAACGAGCGCATCAGTAACCGGGATTTTGATGCACTGCTGTCGATCGGAAACTTTTATCAGGGGTTGAACGGAGTCGGACTGTCCAATCAACTGGCCAATCCGGCGATCGCTTGGGAGGAGACCGAACAAACCAATTTCGGGATTGACATCGGCATTTTACGGAGCCGGATCCAGGTGACCGCCGACTATTACGTCAAAAAGACCAGCGCACTGCTGGCCAACCTGCCCCTGGCGGCACAAACCGGTTTCGCCCAGGCCCGGATCAACCTCGGAGCGGTCGAAAATAGTGGTTTTGAAATTGGCCTACAAGCCATCGTACTGGATTTTAATGGCTTTAAATGGATCACGAATTTCAATTTTGCGACCAATGAAAATGAAGTGACGGATATGGCTGGTGGCGTGCCCATTACCAGCAGAAATCACCGCACGGAAATTGGGCAACCGCTCGGCAATTTCTACGGATATCAAATTGCGGGAATCTTTGCCTATGACGAATCCAATGCCTTTACGACCAATGGAGAACAACTAACGCCTAATTTTGATGCCAATGGCAATTTTACCAATTATACGCTAAATGGCAGCTCTTATTCCGGTGAGGTTAATCAAATCAGTGTTGGAGGAAGAGTGAGTGGAGGTGGGGATTACCACTACGTTGACACCGATAACAATTTTAGTATCAATGGGAATGACCGGATCATTCTCGGTAACTCCTATCCAAAATATTTCGGTGGTTGGCGGAATGAGTTTAGTTACAAAGGCTTTACTTTTTCCTTCCTGTTTGACTACCAGTTCGATGCCGAAGTATTCAATTTGTTCCATCAAACCATGTCCAACTTTACCTTGAACTCATGGACGCCGATCCCCTACATCATTCGCAATACTTATGAAGGACCTGGTGACGATACCGCCTTGTTCCCGGATGGGAGAAGACCTCAGAATCAATTGGGTACCGGAGCGCCGACTTCTTACTGGGTAGAGGAAGCCGACTTCATCAAATTGAGAAACATCCGGGTGAATTACAATGTGCCGAGCCGCTTTTTAGAAAAAGTCGGTTTCGAAGGGCTGACTATTTTCGGGTCGATCAATAACGCCCTGGTTTGGACCAATTATACCGGTTTTGATCCGGAGGTGAATGACACGGCTGATAGCTTGAGCCCCGGGGTCGACAATGCTCGTTATCCGCGGGGTCGAGAATTTATTTTCGGTGCCAATTTCAATTTCTAAATCGAAAAATGACCAATGATGAAAGTTTTTAAATACGTCGCTGCTGTCCTGACGGTGACATTGGCGTTCTCCTGTGAAGAATTTTTGAATACTCCGCCGGAAAGCCAATTGAGTTTGGAGGGGTTTTGGCAAACCCAATCGGATGCGGAATTGGGAGTGGCAGCCATTTACGATGCTGCGCAAAAAGCCTTTGAACAGGCTTACTGGTATTGGGGAGAGTTTCGGGGAGATAATTACATTGTCAACGACCGCCCCTCCAATGATGTACAAAATACCATCAGCAATACTTTAGTGAATACAACCTTTGGTTCCGATTGGTCAGATCTCTATGTGGCCATTGCCCACGCCAACATCGCCATCGAGCGCATACCGGACATCGCCGATTTCTCCAGCAAAAACGATTTGTTGGCACAAGCGCACGCCTTGCGTGCCCTGCTGTATTTTTATGCGGTGCGGATCTGGGGCGATGTTCCCAATGTACAGGCCATCCTAACCGATTTGAGTGGCGAAGTGAATAAACCGCGATCGAATTCGGATGAGGTCTTTGATCAAATCATTCTTCCGGATCTTAGTACGGCAGAATCCCTGATCAAGACCAATCGAAGCCAAAATCTGTTTTCCAAAGGCGGAGTTCTGGCCTTGAAAGCACACGTATTTGGCTGGCCGGGCAATCATCAGAACTACGGAACCGTAAGAGATGCGATTACCGAATTAGAATCCCTCGGTTATGCCTTGGAAACCTCAGAAAACGGATGGACCAATCTATTTCGAGGCAATGGCAGCAGTGACGAGGTGGTCTTTTGGCTGGCCTGGAATTTCGCGGAGGATGGCAATAATGGCGGTCATGCTCAGTTTGCCGGCTTTACCCCGAACATCGTTCCGCCGGAAACCCTTGAGGAAAAGTGGCAGACTGCCATACCCGGAGATTTTCGAATTCCAGTTTCTGCCACATTCGACGTCGAAATCGAAAACGTGAACGAATTTCCCTTTCTGAGGATTATGTCCAAATTCCTGGGAGCGTTTACCGACCGGGACTCCCAGGTTGCAGCCTCGGAAGCGACCGACAAAGACATTCCCTTCTTTCGGTTGTCCGGACTACTTCTGTTGAAAGCCGAGGCTGAGAATTACCTCAACAATGGGACTGCCGCACTAGAGCTCGTCAACAGAATCCGAACGGCACGCGGCCTGCCAACGCTGACCGAGGGGGTGGATGTGAATTCTGGTGATCAAACCGCAATGAGAGACCTGATCCTCGACGAAAGACAATTCGAATTACTGGGGGAAGGTCATCGCTTCTGGGATTTGGTCCGGAACGGTGTGGCGGTCGAAGTTATGAGCAAAGTCATGGACATCACCGGTACGGTGGCCAATGGCTTAGACCAGGAATCAAAGGTCCTGTGGCCCATCCACCAAAATGTCTTGAACCGAAATCCCAATATCGATCAAAATGAAGGGTATTGACCAATTGCGTTAAACTTAAATCGAAATGAAATGAGCATAAACTTTTTCATTCATATGAATATGAAATATTCCTTTTCCATAAAATGCCTGTCCTATTTGACTTTGCTCCTTTTTCTTAATTCATGTGATCTTGCACTGCAGGAAAGCTACGAATTTGATGACGACGCTACCATTTATAATCCCTCACCTCCATTTGACATGACCATCTGGGAGTTCATGACCCAGGAAAGTGATTTTGAGCTCATGGTTGAAGCAGTTAAGTTGGCGGGACTCGAAGGAGTTTTCAACGACGGACAAGACGACAAAACGGTCTTGCTACTGCGACAAGATGCCATGACCAAATTCCTGGAAGACCAAGGGGCTGCTGCCGTGGCGGATGTTCCGGTCGAGATCTGGCAGCATTTTCTGCAATACCATGTAATCACGACCCGTTTCACTCAGAATGATTTAAACAGTCAGGAATACACAATTTTTCAGACATTGTATCCGGGAGATGATGGCAGAATTGTCCTTTGGAAATGGAGGCGTTATATGGAACTGCAAATCAACCGGAATGGAAGCCCCGACCGGCCATCGACCGCAAAAGGGCAATCTGTTTTTTTGCACAATTACGAATTCACCAACGGGGTTGGTCATCAATTGCAGGGCTATGTTGGCTGGGCTGCTTATTAGCAGAGCGTCGTAGACTCGGTTTAGATGATAACGAAAAGGTTTTTTCGTAACTTAGGGTAATGATGAAAGCGCTATTTATTATTCCTTTTACATTTTTGTGTGGACTTGTCTTGTTGGCGCAATCCCGGGAAAGACAAGATCGATCCCGGCTGCTCATCTTGGCTGACATGGGAAACGAGCCTGATGAAGAACAGCAAATGATGCACATGCTCTTGTACAGTAACGAGTTCGACCTGGAAGGGCTGGTGGCCGTTACCGGAAAATACCTGCGCCCGGAGAGTAAAATACCCTACCGACAGGTGCTGCACCCCGAATTATTTCTTCACCTCATCGATGGCTACGAAAAGGTAGTAGGCAATCTAAAAAAACATGCAGATGGCTGGCCGACGCCAAGTTTTTTGCGAAGCATTGTTGTCTCCGGACAGCCTGGCTATGGGATTGAATCTACGGGGGAAGGCCTTTCTTCGCCGGGTTCGCAGCTAATTATCGAGACAGTCGAAAAGCAAGACGAGCGGCCACTTTACATTGTGGTCAATGCTGGGTCGAATACACTGGCCCAGGCGATCAAGGATTACCAGTCGACCCATACTGAGGAAGAAATAAACCATTTCATAGGCAAACTGCGCATCTTTGAAAATGGTGCGCAGGATAATGCCGGGTCCTGGATTTGTCATGAATTTCCGGATATTCACTGGGTTCGCAGCAATTACCAGGCTTACTGTTACGGCGGTCCCAGCATTGATGGGGGGGCTAATAACCGGGGAAAAAGAACCCAACTGGGGCCCTATACTTGGGAGCCTTATGCGTATTCCGGACTGGGGCAGCACCAGTGGGCATTAGAGCACATTATTGGTAATCATGGTCCGTTCGGCGCTTATTTCCCACTGCGGCAATTCGGTGGAGGGCGGATCTCCTTCCTGGAAGGAGGCGGAACCGTTCCCTGGCTTGCTCTGGTCAACAAGGGGCTCTCCGACATTGAGCATCCGGAGTGGGGAGGTTGGAGCGGGCGATACAGTCGGGAAAAGACAGAAAATTACTGGTCGAAACACGAATCTGTTAATCGAGATGAAAGACAGTTTGTTCCTTTTTATGTCTTTGGAGAAGAATCGGATACCTGGATCGACCCGGAAACGGGGGAGCAACAAGAAAACCTGTATACACCGGTTTGGCGTTGGCGACGTGCTTTCTTCAACGATTTTCGGTGTCGTATGGATTGGTGTCAACAACCCTTTGAAAAGGCCAATCACCGGCCGATTGCCGCTGTCAATGGCGATGCATCTGATGGCATCATCCGAATTCGAGCAAGGGCCGGTGAACTGTTAGGCTTCGATGCATCGGCATCAACCGACCCAGACCGCGACCCACTGGATTTTTCGTGGTGGCATTATGAGGAAGCGGGAACCTACCCGCGAATCC
>JANQRV010000140.1 GCA_028284395.1 Saprospiraceae bacterium | reverse complement strand
CGGAAGTTTGCGAACCCCAGCCTGCAAAAAGCCCCTGGTACTGTCTATTTTGGATTCGATGCTTTTGAAATACTGACTGGCCATCCCAAAATACAGACTATCGCTTCGCAACCCCACTTCCAGGTCGGTGAGGTATTCCGCCAGTAAACGCTCGTTGTCTCGATCTTCTTTCCAGGCGTCTAACTGGAAAGCGGCCACGATGCCGAGCACTACAATTAAGAATTCACCAACGGCGTAGCGCCAGTTAATTTTGAATTTCCGTTTACTCATGATCTAGATGGTTACTGTTGTTGCTTTGGTTGATTGTCCAGGAAGTACACATTTTCGGTATGAGGTGTCCATTTTGGAAAATTACGAAAATAGATGGTATCCGTGCCTTCCCATTCTTCGGGATAACCCCACTCCTACCAATTAAGTACGCCGGGGATTTAGCGTTATGGTTTTATCTAAATGCAACACCGTCTCCTCCAATATTTGGTACCGTTCAACTGAAAAGTTGATTATTCACGTTAAATAACGTATATTTACGTTAAATAACGAAAAATGCGTGAATTGACGACAGCACAAGAAGAAATAATGCAACTGATCTGGGACCTGGGTCGTTGCACGGTCGGAGACATCCGTACGGAGATTGAGCGGCGGACGGGTACCAAACCTCCCCACAGCACGGTTTCGGCGGTAGTGTTGACCTTGGATAAGTTGGGATATTTAATACACGAGACCTATGCGCGAACTTTCGTATATGAGCCGGTAATCAGTCGGGAACAGTATGGCGATCGAACCTTGCAGAAATTGTTGAAACGATATTTTGGCAACTCGCCTAAAAGGATGGTGGCACATCTGATCCAAAGAGAGAATTTAAGTTTGGAAGAGATTGATGACCTCATGAAAAAATTGGAAGAAGAATGATGTTATACGGCCTGGAGTTTTTAATCCGTCAAAGCCTGATCTGGCTTGCTTTCCTGATGTTTTACCAGCTGTTCTTGAATAAAAATGACAATTGGCCCCTGAAGCGGTCTTATCTGATCACCACCTACTTGCTGGGTTGGATGATCCCATGGTTGCCCAATTTGGCCTCCTCTCCTACTGCCCACCAGGTATTCCTGACTGTGCCCGACCTAAACTGGTCGTCTCCCCTGGTGGATACAAAGCTCGAACTCACGGGCCCAGTGACTTCATCAGGCTCCATCTGGTCCATTTGGAATGTTTTGATTGTTGTGTATCTGGCTGGTGTGTTATGGCAAATTGGACAGTTGCTGCGAAACTACTGGCGAATTATCCGGTGGAAACGGACTGGCAGCCAATCCCGTTATCAGAATTATTTGGTCGTCAAACACCCCGGGATCGATGTTCCATTTGCCTCTTTGACCACCATTTTTTTACCCGTTTCTTGCTCGCCCAGAGAGGAGGATATCATTTGTTTGCATGAATCCATTCACTTGGGCCTCCACCATGCAAGAGAAAGAATTCCGCTGCTCATCGGTCAGGCACTGCTTTGGTTTCACCCTTTGCAGTGGCTGTTCCTTCACCGACTTGCCGAATTGCAAGAATATGAAGCGGACCACGGGGTATTGAAGCAGTATGCTCTACGGGAGTACGGACAATTGTTGATTCGGGCTTCTATGTTGATCGGCCATCATCCAGGAACCGGTTTTTTTTCCTCTCCACTAAAAAAACGCATCGAAACCATGAAACGTAAGAAAGTAAACGGCCATTGGCGCAAAGGACATACCATTGTAATACTGTTCCTGACTATTGGCCTGATCGTCAGTTGCAGTGACCTGGTAAGAAACAGTGAGGTCACGGATCCAATCGTCTTGTCTGCTCACCAAGCCGATCGGGCACCAGTGCTAAAAGAAAATACTCCGTCAGAAGGAGATGTGGACCCTTGGAGCAGAACGCTGAAAATGATCTATGAAACAATTAAGTATCCAAAAGAAGCTCGGAGCGCAGGTGCAGCCGGTCTTTTCAAAGCCTCGTTTATTGTTGATGAAAGTGGCGTAATGAAGTCGTTGGAAGTGGGGCCGGCGGAAGAGATAACTGATGGCGAAGGCGCAGTCAAAATTGTCGTTGTTGGTTACACCGACAATTCATCCCAAAGTTCGGATTCATCCCCTATCATTGATCTAGGTGAGGTAAGTGAAATATTTGAGGAAGAAATCAAACGTACGCTTCGCACTTTGCCCGAGTGGGAAGCCGCTCAACACCAAGGAAAAGCGGTGTCGGTAAGGATCCACTTGTATTTTAAGTATTTGCTGGAAAATTAAGGTTACAATAAATCTTCCATTATGAAACAAGGCTTATATTTATTGCTCGTAGTTTTCCTGTCTTCCCCCTGCTTCTCCCAGAAACGCTTTATCGATGTCGATGGGGCCAAAATCTGGATCAATACCATTGGAATTGAGGACAGAAAGAAAGGAGAACCAGTCATCGTTTTTGAAAGCGGCTTTGGAACGCCTATGGACAATTGGGAGAGAGTACTGGCCGATAGCGCCGATTTAGGCCCGATGGTCACCTACGAAAGGCCCGGAGTCGGAAAGTCAGAATCCGTCGATGAAACACCAACCCTGAAAAATGTCGCCGACCGGCTGGTCAAAATCCTGGATCACCTAAAATTAGCCCCCCCGTATTTACTAGTTGGACATTCCCTAGGCGGAGTTTACGTTAGGGGATTTGCCGTACATTACCCGGCATTGCTAGCGGGGCTCGTAATCGTCGATCCCGGCGATTTTACCGAAACCCAAGTCAATAAGCGGGCGTATTACGACGTCCTGGGGTGGAACGATGAAAGAATTGATCAAGAGCTGTCCAATATCCAACAAAAATCCGAACAGCGGAGGGAAGGCATGCCCCTCTCCCTACAAAGAGAGGGTCGGGTTTTGTCCGACTTACGCAAAACAGATTTCAAGGAAATTACCGAAAGTCCCCTTCCCAACATCCCAGTCCACATTCTCGCCGGAGGACGTTTTGATATGCCCAAACACATGCGTTCTAAAGAATACGACAATGAAGCCCTTTTCAGATCAAAAATGAAACACCGAGTATCCAGGTGGACAGATGTTATTCAATCCGTGGATAGAGGCATGATGCTGTACAGCGGAGATGCAGGCCATTTCGTCCATTGGGACGATCCTGTATTGGCCATTGCCAGCATCAAGATTGTCTTGAAAGATTATGCCGAAATGAACGAAGAGAAATGAGCATCAGGATTACAAAGAAGACTCCAAAATCATTTCAAAGTATTTATGCGCCCTGCGATGGCCATATCCATAACCGTATGCCGTTTGCCCGACCGCTACTACTAGATTGAGGGATGGAACGACAAATATTTTGTTGCCACCATTACCGGAAGCAAAATAAAACGGGATACTTTTATCCTTGATTTTTGCTTCGTTGAGGTACCACATAAATCCATAACCGGCAGCAGCGGAATAATTGGCAATATCCAGATAGTGGGTGGTTATTGCTTTGACAGATTCTGGAGTCAGGATCTGCCGACCTTTCCATTTTCCACCTGAAGCGAGTACATAACCGATCTTTGCCATATCCCGGGTACGCAAATAGATATTCCCCATAGCCGCAGTTCGACCCGCCGGAGTCTTTTGCCAAAAAAAGTCTCCAAATTCCATGGGTTCAAAGAGGTGTTCGCGGGCAAATTCTTCCAGGGTTTTGCCCGACACTTTTTCAATGGCTGCTCCGGTCAACATGGCGCACGCCGAATTGTATACGTATCGCTCTCCGGGGCCAAAGGCCATCGGCAAATCAAGTATCAGTCGGACGTAATCTTTAGCCCACAGCCAGTTGCCCTCATTGCCGGGAGAGGAAGGATTGTCACTATCGGCATCCAGACCGGAAGACATTGTCAATAGGTTTTTCAGCGTTATACTGGATTTGGCCGCTGACGGGTGCCGATGATCAGCATATTCCGGAAATAAGGAGAGTATTTTGGTATCGAGACTGAGCAAACCTTTTTCAACTGCAATTAACGCCAAAATGGAGGTCACACTTTTGCCCGCAGAACGTATGTCGTGAATATTCTCCCAGAAAAACGAATTGTAATACTCGTCAATGATCAGCTTGCCGTCTTTGACGACCACCAATCCCCTTAAATCAAAGGGCTCCGCATTGGCCGCTTCCTTTAGCAATTCCAAAAGGATGGTCGTATCGAGCGGAAAAGAGGCAACGGTGTCCGTTTCCCAACCATCCGTCAACACCGGGGGGCGATAAAGTTTGGGTTGAGCAACAACAAATGAATAACCGAGCAAAAAGAATAGGAAGAAGAAGTACTTTCTCATAAAGATAGTTTTTGTTGAGTTTTTTCGAGTAAAAAGACCCGGTGAGAAATAAAAAGACGGAAATTTGCAATACATAGCACTTCTATGTATATTGATCTGAATTAAATATCGCTCCCAATGAGCCCACTATCGAAAGACCTTACTGCCGCTTCTTCCATTCCTTTGATCCTATCGATCCTAAATCGGGGAGAAAGCTATGGCTACGAGATCATCAACTTGGTTCATCTGCTATCGGATGGAGCTATTCAGTGGACCGACGGCATGCTCTATCCCGTATTGCACAAGATGGAGCAGAGAGGTTACGTCACCTCAGAATGGAAGAAAGCCGACACCGGACGTAAAAGAAAATACTACCGCATCACTCCAAAAGGAAAAAAGCAATTGGTCAAAGACCGGGCCGCCTGGTCGCTAATCATTTCAATATTCAATAAAGTATGGGATCCAACAAAGACTTCGATTTAAATCATGCCATTCATGAATGGCAGTCTCCTCTTCGCAAGAGTGGGGTTTTCACCGAAGATAATCTGGCAGAATTAACCGATCACCTTCGGGATTCTTTTGAAGGTTGCTCTTCGCAGGCGGCTTCGCAAGAGGATTGCTTTCGGCAGGTCATTCAGCGAGTAGGACCTCGGGAGGGCTTGATAGCGGAGTATTACAAAAGCAATCGTTCGATCCTTGCCAAGGACTATTGTTTGTATTTTTTAATGGGAGCAATTGGATTTTTGGGATGGCATCTACTTATGAAAGTCACGTATGATATCTTTTGTATTATTATTTCCAACCTTGGTTTTGCCGGAAGCGGGTTAAACATTGCCACCTGGGTGGCCGCCATCTTCGTATTTTCTCTTTTTTCGGTTTTGTCCTGGATGGTTTTCCGATCCGTTAACCGGCCAAAAAAGAACGAGAAGGGTCGCCAAAATCTACTCGCCAAACGCGGCTGGCTGATCATCGTCGGTTTTCTAGGGTTGTTTTTTCTTTCCAGTTTCCCATTATTCCCTTTCCTAACAGACCGACCTACTTTGTATTTTGACCGAGCGTATCACGTTCCCCTGATTCTTGTTTTCTATGGTTCGTCCGTATGGTGGATGCTGCTGGCGCTGATGTGGGCTACTTGGGTCGCCCGCCGATACGAGCACCTGAGTCCCAACCGCCTATTGAGGAACAATAGGATGATCAATTTTGCAATGGGAGGCCTGGTCCCCATCCTTTTCTTCATCATTATCAACCAGGGCCAATGGGGTTTTCTTCATCTACAATTTCTAAAGCTGGAAGTCAGCCAAAGTGCAGGAAATACCATCCTAAACAGTATCATGATCGGTCTCATCTTACTTCCTTTTGCACTTTATTGGTTGAGTGATCAATTTCCGAGGACCTTCCTGAGTGATGGACATATGGGTGCTTCGACCAGATCTTATCACCGCATTATTACGATCAATTCGGCGATGCTGAGTCTCTTTGCACTTGACTTATACTCCGATTACTTGGTGCGTAATCTACCCATCTGGGGGGAGCTGGAATTTGTCCGGTATCAATGCCACCCGGTTTTGATCATCGTTGGCATTGTTGTTTCATTAGTCTTTCCATATATCATGGATATTCGTCGTCGCGGTAAGCGGCAGAATCTCGTAGTTGAAGAATAATACCGTTTTGAAACAGGTGATCAATTAGATTAGGGGGCGACCAGCAAACTCTTCGTACATTTACAAGCTTAATCGAGCTCCTTTCGATTTCTACTGGTTGACAACAAGCACCTCTGCAATCTCATCCATGAATTTAAAAGATTCAGTTTCAATCTCTTCCAATAGGATATTCATCTCCTCAAAATCCGGTTGGTCTGCCAGGAGGTGATCTATGATCCACAGGCTATCGTCGATGGATGCTGCCAAACGATATTTATCCCAATAACTGTTCTTGAAGATCTCCCAATATTGTCTTCGGATACTTTTGTTCTGACCGGACAAACAAATTCTGAATTGCATCAATTGATGATCGAAGACGATGACAAATTTTAATTTTTGCTTTTTCAATGCTTCCGTCTTCAGGGAAAAATAGGAAAAGTCCGAATTACCACGATAAATAGAGCCCAACTTGAAGTCGGTCGCATATGCTTTTTGAAAAAAAGTCCTGACCTCATTCATATAGCCGATCAATTGGTGATAGATGAATGGCCCCCGATTTGGTCCGGTTGGTCCTTTGCACGGAGAGTATTGTTTATTACCTGGAACCTCCCCGATTTTATCATTCCTTTCAATGGGAATACAAATGTCTACCACGAATTTTTGTTCGGGATGCGATTGATGATCATTGAGATATACCTCAAAATAGTCTCCATCTCTGAAGCTAAGATCATTTTCTAAGACCCAAACGTGCATACTTTCCCAGGCCTTTGGAAAATCATGCGCATCCATCACAAAATGTCCGACCGCGTAGTTGCCTTTTTGAATGACCAGCGGCCTGATCTCTCCGTCGGCTTCAATTTTCCGATTAATTGTTACGCAGGTACTGTATCTCATCCGGTTAGACTGGGTCACACCGGGATTGTCGTGATAGATGGTAATGGCCTTGAAATCCGAGTCAGGTAAGACCTCATTTTTAGCTCCCCATGCCATCAATCTTTCGTACATCTTCCCAATCTTCTCAAATTCTCCGATGTGCATGATACCGGCGAGCTTTATTTCCGGCAGTTCTTTTACGGTTATTTGCGCATTCATTTCAATCCATTTTTGAATGTTATCAATGCGGCAAATGTATTTTTCAATGGTAAAAGGTTCTATTCCGATCTTGCTAAGTATGGTTTTCCCTTCCGATTTAAACCTGGATGGACTGATGCCATAATACTTTTTGAAGGTCCTTGAGAAGGAATTCTCACTATTGAAACCGTAACTATAAGCCAATTCCTTGATCGGTCTATCAGTACCAACCAACAATATCGAAGCAATGCGCTCTATTCGCTTTCTATTGACGTACCCATTGAGACTTTCGCCGATCATTGTTGAAAATACGCGGTGGAAGTGATACGGTGAATAATGCGCTACCCCGGATAGCTGCTCAAGGGACAGATCGGCGGCAAGATTTCTTTCAACGAAATCCAACACGGCATGAATCCGCTGGATATAGGCGCGTCTGGTCTCGTTTTTTTCAGGCTGCATCTGTATTTGTGTTTCTCCATGAGAATTACAGTACCTGCATAGCAAGCGAAACTTCCAGTTATCTTACAACACAATGGAAATGCCTCAAATCAGCACCAACTTAATTTTGCCCCGCTTCCTTTTTAGCCTCTTCGATCATTTCTTCATTGGGCAATACGGCAATGTTTACTCTCCGATTCTTAGCTCTGCCCTCACTGGTTGAATTATCGTGGGTGGGTTGGGTTTCACCAAACCACTTAGTGGTTATCCTAGCGTTGCTGACACCATGGGATGCCAAATAGCTGGAAACAGCATTGGCTCTGTTTTTGGATAGGGTCAGATTGTAATCTTCCGCACCAGAACTATCGGTATGCCCAACGACGAGAATGTTGGTTTGATCGTGCTCTCTGAAAACGCCCACCAGCTTATCCAGCGTTTCTTGCGAAGAGCCGTTGATGTCAAACTTATTGGTAGCAAAATAGACGCCGCTGTTTTCATCAAAGGTAATGACGATGCTATCATCGACGCGTTCTACGGTAGCTCCGGGAATTTCTTCTTCGATCTCTTGTGCCTGCTTGTCCATTTTTGCACCGATGAGCACGCCCGCAGTGCCACCTACCACACCGCCGATGACCGCGCCCAGTTCGCTTTTACCGCCTTTGCCGACATTATTCCCAAGTATGGCTCCGAGGACGGCACCACTAGTGGCGCCAATCACCGCGCCTTTCTGTTTGTTGTTGGCGTTTTGCGTGACTTTACAATTGGTTAAGCTAAGTAGTAAAACAAGTACAAGAAGCTTGGAGGCGATTGAATTTGTTGTCATTTTGATAATGCTTAAGATTTACTAAAATTCATTGAGATGGTAAACGGCTTGCCCTCGACAGTAAGGCTCTGTTGCCATTGCATCACACTGTCTGATAAGCTCGTGAGTTTCAGTCTAAAACCTTGCTTTGTATCCGATTTGTATTTTTCATTGGTTGGCTTCAACAAGAAATCGTAAAGCCCCGTTTCCGGATCTATTTCCTGGATCGTAAAGACAAAGTAGCGCTGTCCAGCCGAACAATTGGCATCGCTAATGGCATAGGTTCCGGTGTTATTATTGGGCACGAATTGCCAGGTGCTGCCTTCGAAACACTCCTTGGTGGCATCACTCAGCAAGGTTACGTTGTACGTGCCCGCTGCACTGTAGGTAATGGTGTTTAAAGTCCAGCTTCCCTTGATGACTTTTCTGGAGAGTCTGACGGTTTTGGAGGCTCCGCAAGCACTAAAGACAATGGCCAGCGCCAAAAACATTGCTATTCTTTTCATAAACGTTGTACTGATAAACGAATTTAAATCTTAGAATTTAAAGTTAAGGAATTTCCCAGTGGATAAACATGCTTGTCTGCTGACTTATTTTTCGATTGCTTCATTTTTTCAATTCCTCCACCAAATTTCTACTCACCACCGTATCATAGATGATTTTCAATTCCGTAATTTTATTTTGTTCGTCGAATGCAATGATGTCAACTACATCAAAAATTACGATTTTTCCGGATTTTACGGTCCATCGGTATTCGAAATACAAGGCTATATTTCCGGAATCCGCGTTTTCAAAAACCTCTTTTAACTTCAATTCCGAACTAAGGGTATCGCTGGCCAAGGTCTGATAGAAATCACTGGCTAACTTTTCTCCATAGATCGGCGAATGAACCTTGCCGTTTTCGGCAAAAAGATCGATGACTCCTGCTACATCTCCTTTTGCGAGGCATTCAATGTATTTATTGGCGATTGTTTTTTTCACTTTTAATTTTGGTTACTGATGCATGCTGTAGAAGTTATAGTTACTACAGCAACCATAGTAGCAATAGTAATAAAAAATTCTATTTTTAATTCCAACACAAATTTAAATCCATAATGAATACCAAAGAAAAATTCGAACATTTCAAGGGGCTTCACATTCCCGGAAATCCTATTTTATTGTACAATGTGTGGAACGCGGGCAGCGCCGGGGTTTTAGTCGAATCGGGTGCCACAGCGTTGGCTACCGGCAGTAAGCCATTGGCCATTGCACAGGGATACCCCGACGGCGAAGTTATTCCTTTTGATCAGTTGATCACAACCGTGCAACAAATTACGAATGCGGTAGATGTTCCCGTTAGCATCGATTTCGAGGGGGGTTACGCCAAAGCCGACAATGTGTTGCTGGCAGAAAATACCGTGCGGCTGGTGACGACGGGCATTGTCGGCGTAAATTTCGAAGACCAGATCATCGGTGGAGAAGGGGTGTTTGATATAGACACACAAGTGGTCCGCGTCGCTACCGTACACAGCGCGGCGAACGATGTTGGGGCTCCGTTATTCATCAACGCTCGTACCGACCTTTTCTTAAAAGAAAAAGACAAAAGTAAACATGCCAGCTTGATGGAAGAGGCCAAAATTAGGGCCCGAGCGTATCAGGAAGCCGGAGCAGACGGTTTCTTTGCTCCAGGATTGTACAACCTCGAGCTGATTGCCGATCTTTGTCAAAGTTTAGATCTGCCCGTTAACATCATCAAACACCCGGCGGCATCCAGTCGCCAGGAGTTGGCCAACAGTGGTGTTGGTCGCATCAGTTATGGGCCATTTGCCTATCAAGCACTCATGAACACTTTTCGGGAGCGAGCCAGCGAGCTCTTCAAAGGGTAAATCGGAAGTGCAGAGATTAGCATACTATTCGACGTGCGATAAGTCCTCGCCTAATCTTCTATTTCGATTCAATCCTTCAATAATGACCATTTGATCGGTCGTTAGTTCGAAGTCAAACAGGGTAAAGTTTTCGGCAATTCTTTTGGGATCGACGGACTTAGGGATGACCGCTACCCCTCGCTGAATTAACCAGCGTAAAGCGACTTGAACCGCAGATTTATCATACAAGGCACCAATTTCTGCCAATTCGGGAATCTTCAATACTTCTCCCATCATAATGGGGCGCCATGCCTCCAATTGGACATGGTGCCTCTGAGCGAATTCCAACAGGTCAATCTGGCTTAAATGCGGGTGCATTTCCACCTGATTGAGTGCCGGAACAATCTCGGCATGCTCCATTAGGTCTTCCAACTGATGTATGTTAAAATTGCAGACACCAATGGCCCTAGCGGTGCCTTCGGCATACAGACGTTCCATAGCCCGGTAGGTATCTCGATATTTGGATTTCACCGGCCAATGAATCAAATACAGGTCAATATAATCGGTCTGTAAACGACGCAAACTCTGCTCAAAAGCATGCAGGGTTTGGTCGTAACCTTGTTCGCTGTTCCAAACCTTGGTGGTGAGAAAGACTTCTTCTCTTGGAATACCACTTTCCGAAATTGCTCTTCCGACGCCTTCTTCGTTCTGATAAGCCGAAGCCGTATCAATTTTTCGATATCCCGTATGCAGGGCGGAAATTACTGCCTGCTCTACTTCACCATCGTTTTTAGCAAAGAGCACACCCAGGCCAACAGCCGGCATATTTAGCCCATTGTTGAGTTTAAAAAGTTTTCCATTATTATTGGTCATCATTCATTGTTTTTCCACGGTTATTTCCAAAATTCTTCACTGATACATCACCTCATTATTCTGAATGAAAACTTCTTCCGTATAATTCAGGGTGTCCAAATCGTTGGCAAGCATTACCCATACTTGATATTTCCCTTCAAAATCATCCGGAATCGGCTCCCGAAATTGGTAATGAATACTATCAAAACGGATGGGACAACTCCGGAATTTATTTCCTTGACAGCGATAGAGTTTCACTTCTGATCTGGTATGAGTTGGAAGGGCCAAATCGAATTCTATCGTAAAGTTCCCTTTAAACTTGTTGACGGAAGCCTCGAAATTCGCGACAGGACTTCCAGTGACGGTTTCGATCTTACCATTTTTTTCGTATACAACGGAGAAGGTTCTTTGATGGGATAGGTCATAATAGGAGAAATGGTAAATGTTCCCCTCGGCAAAATATTCCAATGAGGGCCCAAGGAGTTGCTCGTTTACATAAAAGCGCTGTGCGGCAAGCAGACCATTCGGGTGATAGAATTTGACCGTACCATCGGTTTTATCCCACACTATTTGTCCCTCCTGGCTCAACTGCCCGTTTTCATGATACCAGTAATAAGGACCGTGCGCCACACCGTTTACATAACTGTATTGTGAGGCCATGGCCCCGGATGGATAGAAGCTTTTGTAAAGGCCATTCAACTGATCACGGAGATATTGCATCCGTCGATGTATCTGACCATTCGGGAAATACTCTACATAGAGCCCATGCTTCAGACTATCGGGCGTAATGGTGTAATTGGCCAGTATTTCTCCTGTGTCGTAAAATCTTTCTTGAGCTATGAGATTGTAAGGGCCTACCCGATCAGAAGAGTTTCCATCGGAACAACCAACAAACCAAAGAAGACAGATACCCAGGCAGCAATTGGCTTTCACAGTCAAAACCAGGAAATTGTTATTGCGATCATTCATTCAAATCTGTATCATAGATGGTTTTCTGGTGCAGTGACCAGTTATAAAAATCCGTTTAAGTATGCGTTTCAGGGTCCATTTATCACCACCTCTAAAGCCCATACCTGATTTTCAGTTGCTGCATAATCCGGGTCAGCTCCACATCTGTAAGCGGCCGTTCGTAGATCAGCAAACGGGCAATTTCACCATCGAAGGATTCCGAACCGGGATGGTTGTTGGCATCTCGTTCCGTACCGATGGCGAGCTTCGAAGAGTTGGCATCCGGGTTGACGGGGCACATAATACGCGCCTTGGGGGCTGGGTTATCCACAAACAATTCGAGGCTGACCTCACCCGTTCCTGCCTCCATTCTGGCCGCCAACAGATGGTATTTGTCAGCTTGCAATTGCGGACCTGTCAGCTTGGGATTATTGGCGTCAAAGCGCCCAAAAGTGATGCCGTTTCGGGTACCGCACCAAAACGTAAGATCATCATCGAAACAGCCCCAGAGTCCTTCGTAGTTACCACCATTCCTGAGGTTGCCCATAAAACTATTGACGTCATGGAGTCGGTAGGTCCCGAATTCCGTTGCACCATCCGGTTCGGCGGTAGCATATGGCTTCAGCACGGCGATCCAGGTATATCCATTTCCCGTAATCAAGTGATCGAATGCATCCTCTTCGTAATTGATTAGTTCATCTTCTCGGAAGGCTATGGCGTTATGGCCGTTCAATTCAGGCAGATTGGTCATGAGGCGAGGGCGTCCCGAGCCGGGATGGCTTATACGTAAGCCATAATCGTTTGGCACAAAATCCACTGCTGCTGCTCCGCTTACTTGGTTACTCCATCTTGTCACCCAGTGATCCGGGGTCGTTTCCACCGCGGTATTGGCATCGAGATCCAGGATCAGTCCTTCTTCTCCCTTGCCTGCCCAGTGGATGCCCTTTTCCAACATTTGCTGAAAGTTAGCATCGGAATAAGTCGTTGTTTCGTGTCCCAGTGAGGTAAAAAAGGACCTGCCTCCGTCGTAATATTGAAACCAGGTGAATGGATGGTCCCCCATTTTCATACTGCTTTCCGCTTCGTAGGACGATTCATCCAGGGAAAGTAGTACCTGGACACGTTCTCGGGGATTTTCGGAAAAAACATGCCATTCGTCCTTAATAATCCATTCCTCCGGAAGGTGTCGGCTGATCGGATGTGCCCGGTTTTCGAGCCTAAGGCGAGCCTCCTGTACATGGGGGTGGGCCACCAGGCGAGTTCCGATCAGGCCTTCGTACCATTGCTGAAAATCACCGGTTTCTTTCCATATTGCTCCCGCACAGTGAATACCGACAAACCCTCCACCTTGCCGAATGTAACTTTGTAAAGCGGCTTGTTGTTCTTGGTTCAGAACCGGACCGGCCGTTCCACAGTTATTGTTGAACAGGACCACATCGAACCGGGCGAGATCCTCCGTAACCAAAGAAGAGGCCTCCCGGGTGGAGTAAACGCCCCAGCCATTCTTCTGGCCGATTAGCTCCACTATGCGTAGTGCTGCCGCTTTCGAGTCGTGCTGAAAACCGTTATCCGCTTGAAAATTGAGGATCTTGAGGCTGCCTCCAGCGGAGACAAAAGCTCCCTTGCTTTCTACACCACTCACATTGATCGCCTTGATTTCGTATTTCTCCTGGTCTACTAGGGATAAACTCCGAGTGACGAACCGGGTCCCGTAAACTGTTCTCACGGGACTCCCGTTATAATACACCCGGTAGCCGACAACCCAACTGCCGATGGTCGCATCGTAAGATGGCGACCAGGTCAGTATGCACTTTTCTTTTGTTCGCAAAAACGACACCTTGGTGGGAGTGGTCGGCGGAGAAAGGTCCCGGTCCAGCGGTTCACCTAGCATTAGGTCCTCGATCTCAGCTGCGATCAAGTCTTTGTCTCTATTTTTCTGAATGTAGCCTTGTTGACGATCGGTGTCCGGATCCCATTTACATACGCCCGCTTCGGACAGTTCTATTCGCCCATTTTCGTATGCTCGATAATTGTTGCCCGCTCCCAATACGGCAAAGTGAAGAGCGCACTGGTCATTGCTGTGCCGGCTAATGTCGTCATCCCCACCCCGGAAGCGGAAATGATACTCATAACTACGTCGCACGATGTGCGTGGAATCGAGTTGTTTCAACCCCTGACCGGTCATAACATTTCCATAATCGGCATCATAATAGTCTCCGCAGCCAACTTCCCAGCCGGAAGCCATGAATGGTGCAGGGCAATGCTCAATGACGTAGCGACACATCCGGTTTCGTTCTTCGTTGAGGCACGACCAAGATGTGTAAGAACAGAGTTGATCGGCACCGCCCCAGTTAGTGCGGTCATATCCCGATCCATCGATAAAATTCCCTCCCATGGTAGCCACCAAACGCACCTTCTCGCGTACCAACTCCACCCCGCTCAAAGGGCTGAAATCGTCCGGCGTTGATCGGAGCAAACCATAAAAATTGTGCATCGTCCCGATAATGATCACCGTAATGCTGTGCGGGGCCGCGCTCGCAAGTATTTCGCGGTACAAAGCTACTCCTTCGGGAGCTTTTTCCCAGTCGCTCAAATCCCGCGGATAGGTCCGCGCCAGATGGTAAGGATAGGTATTTTCCGGCGCATCAATCTTGGTGTCGTAACTCCGGCAATCGCCGACGGCAATGGCGCCGCGATTGTAGAAGTAGTTGATGGCACTGATACTTAACGAAGACTCTTTATGATCGGTCGAATTGATGATCGCCAGTATCTCACAAACCCCGCGACTGGCCAGATTGTGCAGCATCGCCATGCAACCGACATCATCCGGATCGAAAGAAGGATCGGTATCCAAAATTACTTTGTGTTGGGCCTGGACCGGGTTGAGGAATAAGAACCCGATAATCAGTGCAGAGACAACAATCTTCATAGTTCAACGTTGAGCTTTGGCCCTAAAGGACAAAACAGGTTAGCAAAAGTAAAGTGGGGTTTCATCCGGTTGGGACGATTTCTGAAATTAGACCAATACTAAAGATAAATAAAAAAATAGCCGAATCTGATCCAGGTGTATTTTTGGCCGAGAAGATGCTGCGCTCGTGAAGGCGTATGATATTGTATGCAGTATTTTGAAAAATATACACCGGCTAGTTCTTACCCCTGATCCGGCGATAAACCTGGATGGTTTCGGGCAAGGGTTCAATGCCAAATTCCCTTTTTAGCACTTCCTCGCATTGGCGGTAGGTTTTGATGGCCATCGGGCGATTGCCCTTTTCGAGGTAAGCTTCCATTTGAATCCGGTAGGCATCTTCCCAAGTGGGATCGATCTGCAATGCCTGTTGGGTTAGGCGCACGCTCTCCAGCGGGTTTTCAACGATCAGCAATTCGCTGAGGCTAATGAGGGCGCCGAGCGTCAGTAACTGGATTCGTTCACGTTCCTCACTCGACCAGTCCTCGTACAACCGGGCCGGAAGAAAAGTACCCTTATACAGCTCGGTTGCTTCCCGATATGCTCTTTGGGCAAGCTTAGGTTGATCGGCAATCGCTAGATTACCCAAGGCAATCAATTGATCGAGTGCTTCTACATCGAGCCAGATATCCGCAAAATCGAGGTGGTAGGTGGGCCCTTGACGGATGATGTATTTGGACTCGGTACGGCTTTTGCGCTCGGGTTCCAAAACTTTACTGACGCCGTGATGGGCTACTTTAAAGTTTTGTTGACCGGCCTTGGTGTCCAGGCTGGACCAAATTCGGTCAATGATTTGTTCCTTGTGCAGTCCCTGACGGTGTCGATTGGTGACCAAAAACTGGAAAAGTTGAACGGAAACATCTCTGCCCCATTCTTTAGAATTGACCAGATGAGAGGAACGCCATACCTGGAAATTGCCCAATGTCTGGACTCGAATGCTGGCGCTGTCCCTCTTGGCCAACAGGGATGCTATCTGATTTTCGGCAGCAATCACTTGTGACCTTTTTTGGACAGTTGATCCACTTTGTCATTCAAATCAGAGATGTTGTTGGATAGCTCTCCCAACAATTGCATGATCTTTTGATAATCCGATTTGGAAGCCGCCAACCAAGAATTCATTTCCAGTTTTTGGGTCAGTCCTCCTTTCACCTGGTCGATCTGATCCTGGAGTTGGTCCTGGAGTTGTGCTACCTGTTTTTTGGGATCTTTAATGGTTTCCATCACCATTCGGGGGCCTTCAAATGCCATTTTTTTCCACAAATCAAAACTCTTGGACAAAATCCCTTTTTGTTCCTCAGGCGGTTTGTCTTCCATAGCCTGAATGGTCAGGTCGGCCAATTTGCTTTGGATAAAACTAACAACCTCATCGAAATTGGAAAACCGTTGTTCTTCTCCTCCCTGTACGTGACGGATATTCCCCCTCCACTGTACCTCGGGTTCACCACTGTCGTTTGTGAATATCTTTTGAGTGAACCTTAGCATAAAGGAGGCTGTTTCGTCTTTCTTAGCGGCCATATTACATGTTGGTTTGATGCTGGAAAATAAAATTAATACAAATCGGCAAGACTTCCCTTAACGGCTAGTAAAATTTAGCTTCAGGCATTGTTATTCGGCATTTTTTTATCCAACAGACACGCGAAAAGGAGCGTTGTTTGGATGCAACGGTGACTTTGCAATGAAAACCGGGTTTGTTAGAATAAGTTTGTTATCTTTCGAGGAAGACCAAATTAAATTCCACATGGTAGATAAAATACTAAAACAATTTAAGGGATCTGACCTTGAGGCCATTAGTGGGATGGATGCCACTTTCCTCTACGCGGAGACACCAACCAGCCCCATGCACATCGGTAGCGTTGCAGTCATTGAAGGGTCACTTGATTTTGATAAGTTCCGCGCCACGATACTTTCCCGCATACATACGGTTCCAAATTTGCGCAAACGGCTGATCTATGTACCACTCAGCATCGATTATCCCTACTGGGTAGATGATCCGAATTTCAATATTGACATGCACATTCACCATATTGCACTACCGAAGCCCGGCAATTGGAAAGCCTTGCGGAAAGTAGCTAACCAAATATTTAGTGAACCCCTGGACCAGTCTCGTCCACTTTGGTCTTTCACTTTTGTAGAAGGTTTGGATAATATTCCGCAGGTACCCAAGGGATCGGTAGCCGTGATTTCCAAAATTCACCACGTGGCGGTTGACGGTGTCGGGAGCACTGGTCTGTTAAGTCTACTCTTCGACTTCACCCCTGAAACGCGGCCCATTCCCGAGCCAAAGCCCTACAATCCCAAACCGCTCCCGAACGAACTGACCATCATGCTGAAAAGCACTATGAGTTTTGTGGAAAAACCCTTTAAATTTCCAAAGCTGATCAATGAAGCGATAACGGCATCCTTCAAAGCGGGGATGCTCACCAGGGTACAAAAAGCAGCATTACCCACCGCACCTTTTACCGCCCCGCCCAGTCCTTTGAACGGCATTATTTCCGCCCAACGAAAATGGAATACCGCCATCCTCTCCCTGGATAGGGTTAAGGCTCTTAAAAGCATTGTGAAGACTACGTTGAATGACGTCATCCTGGGTATTTGTGCCGGAGCTTTGCGCAAGTACCTGCTCGAAAAAGACAAACTCCCGATAAAGCCCCTCGTAGCCATGGTACCAATATCTACCAGAACCGTTTCGGAAGAGAAAAAACAGGGCAACCAGATCTCTTCTATGCTGGTACAATTGGCTACCAATATTGAAGATCCCATTGAATGCCTGGAAACCATCCACAACAATACATTAAGGGGTAAAACTTATCAGGGGGCAATTGGAGCCAAGGCACTGGCGAATATGGCGGAGGCCGTCCCTTTTGGCATTGCCAACCAGGCGGCGCGGCTTTACTCTCGCTTCCAGATTTCGGAAATGCACAATCCGGTCTTCAATGTCACCATCACCAATGTACCCGGCCCTCAATTCCCGCTTTACCTCAACGGCCATAAACTTCTATCGGTTATGGGCATGGCTCCGATTATTGACGGCATGGGATTGATTATCACCGTATTCAGTTACAATGGCCTCATTACCCTCAGTCCGACATCCGACGCCAAAACAATGCCGGACATCGATGTTTTTACCAGGTACCTGCGCGAATCCGCTAACGAATTGGAGGCCGCCGCCTTAAAACTGAAAAATCGTAAGACTAGAGTCAAAAAAGCACCGGCTAAGGCGGCATCCGATGCACTTTTCACCCATGTCCGGAAGCAGCTCAAATTGAACGCCGAATACATAAAGGCCAATAACGGTTTGTTTCAATTCAAGGTCACCGGCGATGTGCCGAGGGAATGGAAAATTGATCTGAACAAATCTCCCGGTGTGGTACGCAAGGGCAAGGCCAAAGAACCGGATGTGACTTTCACCATTGCCGATCAACATTTGGCCCGGATCGGGAAAGGAGAAATGAGCTTGCAATCGGCTTTCATCCAGGGGCGGCTGCAAATCGATGGAGATTCCACCAAAGCCATGAAACTGGGAACCATTCTGTCAAAGTTTCCCAAGTTGCCGGGCTGATTGACGGCCGTTTTTCCGCACACCGCTGCCAGGATCTTGGCCCAATTCTTTTAAGAACATACCACGGATTTTGTGAATTTGGCGGTCCAGGTTCTCTTTCTTCCAGCGACTGGTCGAAACCGGAGCTAGGGCAATGACTTCGATGGCTACAGATCTAAATACGCTGGCCCCTTTAGGCATGGCATCATGTGCATTTCGAATCACCACCGGAACTATGGGCACCTTGGCCTGCATCGCCAAATGAAAAGCTCCTTTCTTAAAGGGCCCCAGTTTATAGTCCTTACTCCTGGTGCCTTCTGGAAAAATAATGATGGAAGTACCCTGCTTGAGGGCCTCCACTGCTGGTTTCATTGCCTCAATGGCCTTTTCCCGATTTTTACGGTCGATAAATATCACACCCGCAGCCATCATCAATTGGCCGATGACGGGCATGTTTTTCAGTTCTTTCTTCGCAATGCCGGTAGCGTCCTTTCGGATGAGTTTAGATACAATGAAAACGTCGGCACTACTCTGATGATTAAAGATGAAAACCGCCGGTCGTTTGGACCATAGATTTTCCCTGCCCTTGACTACCAGTTCAATTCCGGCAGCAGCCACGACGAGATCTCCTACTGTGGCCATTAATGAATTGGTTCCTTCCTGAAATGATAAGCTCAAGGCCCCTCTCGCAACGGCCGTCAAAGCCGCAGGAGCCAAACTACCGAGGGCCATTCCGGTTCGGACAAAATTCATTAACCCGGGACGTTCATCATCGTTAAAACGGAAAACAGGCCAATTGTTCTTAAAAGCCAGCGCCGACAATTTGGTATCCGGATTAATGGGCCGCGGTTTACCTACAATCTCCAGCAATGGGGCATCCGAGGCACTATCCGTATAAAAATAACTCCTGGATAAATCCAGGGCCCGTATCTTGGCCAACTCCTTGGCAGCGTGGGCTTTTCCCTCTCCCCAACACGCCGGCTCCACAATATTGCCGGTAAATCGTCCTTTTTCTACTTCCATACGGGTACACATGACGTACTCGATGTTAAGATCCCTGGCAATTGGGTTGACCTGATATGGCGTGGCCGCCGAAATAATTGCGACGGTATGGCCTTTGGCCAGGTGAGCATTGACCAAAGCACGCGACTCCGGATAAATTTGATCCGCTAATTGTTTGTGATAAACGTGCTCCCCTACTTCGATAAAGACATCTTCTTTCACTCCTTTTACTCCCTGGGCGCCAACCGCTGCCAAACCGGCAAAATTTCCCTGGCCGGTCGCATAAACCAAAACACCGGCAAATTGAGCCACCACTTCCCTGGTTGTCATTTTACCACTCAATAGCCGGGTCTGAAAGAAACCCTTTGCCGAAAAGCTTTTGATCAGGGTCCGATCCAAATCAAAAAAGGCCCCGATTTGCGGGCCGCTCTCTCCCTCCATAATGGCTCGCGTAAGCACTTCCGTCTTGGAACCAGGTACAATTTCGCGAGTCACTGGCACTTTTGATACGGTCTTCACCGGTTTGGCCAATAGGATGCCCTGCAACCATTGGATCCCATCGGAAATTTGATTGAGTTGCCCTAGAAAAGCTGCAATTTCCTTCTTTTTCGGGTTGTCCCGGGTCGGGATCAAATTGAGATTTTGAGCCAGACGTAAGCCGTTCAGGAGAAAAGGCTTCGAGACGGAACCCACTCTCTGAATTCGTCCTTGCCAATGCAATTCTTCGCTGAGAAAAAGGCAGGACTGGATAAAGACCTTTTCGTCAAACTTGATTTCGGGGTTCCAGCTTTGTAAAGCGTGAATAACGACCCGATATGCTTCAATATAGGTATAAAGTACTACCGGAGCGACAATCAATTCTTGGTCCTCCAAAAAGGATAGCTTTTTGGATCTGGTGGTTTCGATCAGCTCCATCCAGTTTTTGGAAAGGATCTCCAAGTTTGCCTCTACTTCATCGGAGAATTGTAACTTTCTGGAATAAAAGAATTCAAACTTGAAAAGCGATCGAAGGGCCATGATTTCCTCCCAAAAGGTCTCCTGCCGGAAGGCTGGTTTGGCCTCAGCCGACTTGAGCAACGCCAATTCTATAAACGCCCGGTGGTAAAGATGATGGACAGACATGTTGGCGTAATAGGTAGCCTGCAGATAATTTTCCGAATTGAGCACGTACTTGGCTTCCAGCGCCTCTCCATGTTGCAAGATCAGGTTGGCCCTCTGCAGCAGGTTGAGGCCGGCCTGGACACTCATTCCGATCGGTTTGCCCCGATCCACCAAAGCATCCGGTTTATAGCTTTCGATCAGTCGCATTAAATCCACTACATCATTTTCGATCGTTCTCTTATTTAGGGCAAACTTACTAAGCAGCGAAATGCATATCAGTGAGGTGGTAGTCACTGGAGTAACCTGATTTATCTTGTGGACCAGTTCCAAAGCAAATCGGGAGAGTCGCCGGGCATGAGGAGCCGTAAAATGCCCTTCACTGATGACTTCCACTGAGTTTTCCTCATTGATTTCGACCGGTGCTCCAAAGCGGATGGATATTTTGCCGAAGTTATCACTCATTTTCCTGACGTAATCCAGGAACCACTTCAAACTCTCAGGGTTTTTCTTTTTTCCGCGTCCTTCCCGGGTCATTTCTTCCACATCGGGGATCAAGTCGTAGACGATGGAAACCGGCACGTATTTTACTGCCTGTTGCGACATCTCTTCCGCTTCCCGGATGTACTTCAGAATACCAACTTTGGGCCAAACAAGCTTACCCGTGCGCGATCGCGTACCTTCGATGGCCCACATAAAATGAGCCCCCTTTTTTACGAGCGAGGCGATAAAGTGCCTCAAAGCGACTTTGTAAACCCTATCCTCTCTGAAGGAGCGACGAATAAAAATGACGCCGTTCTGGCGCGCCAGTTGACCAAAGCCTAAAAAGTCCATATTGATACCGGCAAACGTATAGGGGAACGGAATTCCATGCCGGCCCAGGGTAACGGCCAGCACAAACATGTCCAGATAGGTCTTATGAGTCATGACGAAGGCAATAGAGTGTTGGCGGGCCAACTTCGCCAATTCGCGGATCTCGGTCGGATTGACGTCAATCGTCTTACTGTATCCGCGCGACAAAATGTATTGAGAGACCTGCAAGCCCAATACATTTGCCAGGGGTTGGTGCAGTGTATGTAATTCTTTCAAGCAGTCGGCCGCATCCTTCTGAACCTCATTATAGGGTTGACCAAGTTCGTCGGCTATATCTATCAGTTTCTTTTGAAATTTCGGATCGTTAATTAATTCTTCCATGGCTAGATGGTCTCTTAATCTAACAAGATAAGCAAATATGAACCAGGTTTCATATTTTATGTTATATGATGAGGAATTGAACGTTTTTTATCATTTGCAGGTGCGGAAAAATTAGCTTTAAATTTCTTAATTTCACCGATACCCCAAATTATTTTTTAGACTCGGCTACAAAAATCTTTAATGATGCGGCATACAACTGAAAGTGAAAATACGGTGGCAAGACCTTCTCTGTTTTGGTTGTTGACCGAAGGAGGGCGAGCATTCACGGAGTTGGGATTTTTCATTCCGTATCGCAGGTTTTTGGCAGCCAAGAACTATGGTGACCAACATCCGGTTATGGTTTTACCAGGTTTTATGGCCTCTGATGTTTCTACTGCACCATTGCGAAAATTCTTGACCGAGTCGGGCTATCAGGCCTACGGTTGGGATCTGGGGCGTAATACGGCTAAAGTGGAGTTTCTCGACCTTCTTTTGGATAAACTGGAATCCGTTTATGAAACTCACGGCGAAAAAATAAGCTTGATTGGATGGAGTCTTGGCGGTGTTTTTGCCCGTCAGTTGGCCAAAGCCAAACCGGCCTTGATTCGTCAGGTCATCACGCTTGGCTCCCCGTTCAAGGGCATCAGCGAGCCCAATAATGTGGCCTGGATCTACAACTTCATTTCTAATGGAAAGAGAGCCAGTGATATCGACCCGATTCTCTACGAAGATATTCCGCTGCCGGCCCCCGTACCCACTACCGCGGTCTATACCAAAGAAGACGGCATCGTACCCTGGCAGCTTTGCCTGGAAGAAGAAGATGAAATTCATCAGAACATTCAGGTCAGGGGTAGTCATTTTGGACTGGGAGTGAATCCGACCGTCATGGAAATCATTGCAGATCGTCTGCTCTATAACAGTGACAATTGGGAATATTTTCGGGAGACCAACATCCTCAAGGACTTCCTCTTTTACCCCTCGCTTTAGATCGATCGATGCCCACTCCTCCACTCTATCTTAAAGGGAGGGAAAACAGACCAATTCGCTTAGGTTTTCCTTTTTTTGAAAAGGAATCCAACTATTTTGATCCAATTTCAATCTATCTTCAATCACAACCCACACGGCGGGAACATAGGGTAGTCCGAAGTGACTGCCTCGTACTTCGATGTTCTGATGCCAGTCGTCCTCTATTTGTTCGATGCAAGTTTGCCAGGGAACAATGCCATCCCGTTTTGAGTAGATCGCAGTAGTAGGTACCGGTGCCGGTGTAGGAAGGTCCTTAATCCATTCCCGGTCTGCATCGGTGAGGGGCCTTCTATGGTTGATCAGCTTATATAGCCAGGCCGCGTTATTAGATTGTTCAACATCACCAAATGGAGCCCCCATCGTAATGATCTGACGAATCAATTCGGGTTTTCTCTTGCCCAATTGGCGGGCGTAAATCCCGCCCAGACTCCATCCGATGATGCTGACCTTCGACTGGTGTTTGTCGTACAGACCTTCAACCGTTTCCATGATGGTATGTAACTGGCGAATGTCTCCCAAGTTAATCCCCATTTGCCAGGCATAGGGCGTATAGCCGAGGTTGCGGAGAAATCTGCGTAGATGGGTTGTTGAAAGATCCGTACCCAACAATCCCGGCAAAACCAGGACCGGATGCCCATCTCCCGACGACGCGGCCTGGTAAGTTTTTTGAAATTGGCGGGATCGCCAAAGATCATGCCAAACCAGAATCGGTTCTCCCAGAAACCTTATCAGGGAAGGCCTTGGAATCGGTTGATCAAGAGAGGTTTGTTCCCGGTCCACTGTTACAATTTTTCCTTATTTCACAAGAGATACAACCAACCACGGCGCCTGAAACCTAAACTCTTCCAGTTTTAAGAAGCTCGCGAATCGTGGCAACATCAGCGATTTCCGGCGGTTTCCGAGATCGATGACCAACTCATCCCCGAATTTCTTCAGGTCGATGTCTTCTTCTACAACAAAGGGCAGTTTCGTCTTGAAGAAATAACCTTTACTGTTTTCGATGATCTCAAAAGGCTTATCGAGATACAACACATCTGATGCCTTTTTTCCTTTGTAAAGGGACGTTCCGATCTTATTCAATTGTTTCATGCCAAAAACTTCCTGTCCCTGATGCTTTACCTTCAAAATGGGTAACGGCTTGAAACTTTCCTCTATTTCCTGAATGTACTTGCTTTGAGATTCGATGTAATACTTAAAGGCTTCTCCTACGGATTTTTCCGGCAAGATCCGATTGATGATCACACCATCAACGTTGTAGCCGTACAACTGCAAGTAGGTATAGGCCCTGCGCGCCTCCTTGATCACCATCCTTTCGGGATTGGTGACGATGCGAATGGAGGCGATTTCGGGATCGAGAAATACCTGTTGTACCTGCTCCAATTTGTTGAACAGGTCGTCCATCTCTTCCAGTCCTTTGTCTAAAGGTACTCCAGTAAAAAACTTCACTCCTTTCGTCACGGTTTTTACCGCGATATTCTTGCGGGAAAAGGCCTTGGTCATCCAGGACTTAGCTACTTGCGGGAGCGACAACAAGGTCAGGGTTTCGCCAGTGGGAGCACTGTCGATAACAATGACGTCGTAGGTACCTTCCCGATAATATTTTTCTAACCATAAGAAGGCAGAAGCCTCTTCCATTCCCGGCAAAACCGATAGTTCCTCCGCAACTACTCCCTTCACTCCTCTCCACCTGAAAATGGTATTCATCAGGTTGCGCATATTGTTCCAATACTTCTGCATGGAGTAGTAAACATCAAATTCCTGAGCAAATAGGTTGGGAGCAATCTCCGTTGGCTCCGGGCTGAGTTCGAGGTCGAGTGCATCCGACAAACTGTGTGCCGGGTCCGTTGATATAATGAGGGTCTTTTTTCCTTCCTTTGCTGCCTTCAAGGCAGTCGAAGCAGCTACAGTTGTCTTTCCCACTCCGCCTTTACCGGTAAACAGGATAATACGCATATTTAGTCTTTTAGTATGTCATCAATAGTCAACTCTTTCTTCTCTTCTTCTACTTCGGGCTCGCGCTCCCGAAGGCTTTGAGCAACCTCCTTCAAAGCCTGGCCGGAAGTTTTCAATAATTCCTTTTGATTGGCAATGGCGAGTTTGACCGTTTCTTTAACCATCCCCTTGCCGAATGAAAAGGCTTTGAAACCGGCATTTTGATAAAGTTTTGCAATTTCTTTAGCCGTCTGGAAAGAAGACTTGAGCATAACACCACCCGCTTCGCTCAAAATAGCGTTGGCCTTTTTGGTGGTGCGGTATGCTTTTCGAATATTGTTCTTCAGCATTTTCGTTATCTTTAAGTATGAGCTTATTAGCTTAGGCGCGCTTATTGTAGAGCAACTTTTTAAGGCGCTTGGAACTGTTGGCCAACTGACCTTTGACCGTTTCCAAAGTACCGAACATCATTTCCTGCTGTTTGGCTGCCAATTTTAATCCGCCTTTAAGGGCTTTTTCAGCAACACCTTGCCACTTCTCGCTACTTACCATGACGCCATCGATGATTTCTTCTGCCGTTTTGAGAGTATAATCATTGACATCTTTGGTAGCTTTGGTGAGATTTTCAAGATTGACTCTTTCGCTTACCTTGTTGTAGGCTTTCTTGACCGGCGCCATCGTTCTATTGCTCAAATGGGTACCGTTCTCCTTCAGGTCTTCTGCTATTTCGCTGACCACTTCTTTTACCTGTGCATTGATGGACTTAGCCGTTTTTCTGATTGCTTTAGCACTATCTGAAAAATCGAATTTGCCGTTCTCTTTCTTTACTGTTTTATTGGCCATTTTAATATTGTTTAGAATGAATGGAATGTTATGCTCGGTTAATGATTGATCTATTTATTACTGCGTTTGGCTGCGGCCGTTTTGGCTTGCTTTTTCCAGGGCGCAGGATCGAGAGCATGATATCTGGGAGACGCACTTTGCAGGATGTTCCGAAGATCTCCGATAGAAGTGGCCGCCAATTGGTCAAATGAATTGATACCGGCACCATTTAGCAATGACTCGATCTTCGGCCCAATGCCTTTTATTTCTTTCAAGTCATCTTGGATAAGCGGTGTCCTGAGATCGGTCACCATCCGATTGGCTTTTGATGCCTTGGGGGCATTTTTGGAAGGAGAGCGACGCTCCCTCTGAAGCTTTGCGGCTTTCTTGGCCTTGCTTTGATCCAGTCCGAGCAACTTTACAACACGTTTGTTACCGGCTAAATATTGGCCCTTAACTTCTTCCAGGGTGTTCAACGCAATATCTTGCTGTTTCTCCAACAAATCCGTTCCTTTGTCGAGCACCTTTGCCAGTAGTCTTTGCCATTTTGAACCCGATGCTAATGATATTTCTACCATTTTCTCGGAAGTCCGCAAAGCCTCGTCATGAAACCCTCCGATGTTGGACTTCAATTGATCGACTCTTTGTTGGAAAGTTGCTTTTTTTATTGTCTTGGTTGCCATTTTAGATGGTTTAAATTTTGATCAGCACTCGATAAACAGCGCTTTTTAAAAGGGTCATTTACGGGTTGTTTCCCATTGACAACACAAATATAGAATGGCGAAGTTACAGGTGAGTTACAAGCGAGTTACAGGAGATCTACCCGGGTGCTGGAGGATGATAGAATGAATAAAACCCAAACAAGTTCTTAACTTGAGCAGTAGATGAAATAACTTTTTCATATGAAACTCAAAGTCGGACTACTAGGCGGAGGTTCGTGGGGAACGACCGTTGCTTCTCTAACGGCCAAAAACTGTCCCACAAAAATCTGGGCAAGAGATCTTGCAACGGTCGACGAGATCAATCAGCACCATCGAAATGAAAAGTATCTTCCGGGAGCCAAGCTAACGCCTTCCTTAAAAGCCAGTCACTCGATCAAAGACACCGTTCGAGATGCAGACGTCATTGTAATGGCGATCCCCGCTCAACATTTTCGCCAGGTCCTCAAGGATGCCCGGCCCTTCATTCGACCCTGGGTACCCATTATCAGCCTATCCAAAGGACTGGAAGTGGGCACGATGATGCGAATGACGGAAGTCATTGAAGCGGAAATGGAGGGACATCCTGCCGGCGTGCTCACCGGCCCTAACTTGGCTAAAGAAATTGTAGTGGGTCAAGCCGCTGCCAGCGTCATTGCCATGGTAGACGACACCATTGCTAAAAGACTACAGAGGATTTTCAAAACCGGCTTATTTCGGGTATATACCAATGAGGATGTCATCGGCTGTGAATTAGGAGGTGCTTTAAAAAACATCATCGCGATTGCTGCCGGAATGGGAGATGGGAGTGGCGCCGGAGAAAATACCAGGGCGGCAATTATCACCAGAGGATTGGCCGAACTAACCCGGCTGGGGGTGGCAATGGGGGGACAACCCGCTACTTTTGCCGGCTTAACTGGCATGGGAGATTTGGTAGCAACTTGTTCCAGCGAAAAAAGTAGAAACCGAACCGTTGGCTACCAATTGGGTTTAGGACGGGATATAACGGATATCATTGCAGAAATGGCAGAAGTAGCGGAAGGTGTAAAAACCGCTAAAGTGGTCATGAAACTAGCTGAAAAATATCAGTTAAACATGCCCATTGCCACTTCGGTTTATAAGGTTTTGTATGAAGGCAGTACCGCGAGAGATGCATTTAGGGGGCTATTGCGGATGAACATTGGGTCGGAAGCCGGGCCGGGATAGGAATTTTCGTGCAAAAAATTGTTGTGATCCCATAACACATGCTATTTTTAGTGAATGTTTATGATTGACCGCCAACCTAATCTCCAATTCTGCACAATGCGAACCGGTATCCTCCTGATCTTGATCGTTTGGAGCCAGGTTTTGTTGCAAAGTCAATCCAATCGATCGTTTGAAAACCTAACTACTTCCGATGGTCTTTCACACATTAGCGTCAGATGTATGCTACAGGATAGCCGTGGATTCCTTTGGATCGGAACAAATGACGGACTCAACCGCTACGATGGCTACCGCTTCAAAGTGCTTTTCCCGCAGGGGCCCGATCGGAAAGTGCATTCCTTTATTACGGCATTACACGAAGATCAGGAAGGGAAAATATGGGTAGGGACTCTGGAAGGATATGTATTCCGGTTAGATCCGACAACCGGTCAATTTGAACATTTTACCAACGACCCGGAACAACAAAAACCGCTCTTCAAAGGTGAGATCTGGTATTTTTTTGAAGACCGGCAAGGAGATTTGTGGATTCGGGTTCTGGGTAGTTTTCTTTGGCTGAATCGGGCCACTGGAGACGTTCGATATTTTAAGCATGATCCGGAGATCCCTCGTTCTTTATCCAGTTTTAGGCTGACTAAAATCTTTGAAGATCAACGCAGTAATATCTGGATCGGAACCGCGAATAAAGGATTGAACAGATTTGATCGCACCACTGGAGATTTTGATCGATTCTATGCCAATCCCGCGGATGCTAGATCCCTTTCCGGTAACTTCGTCACCGACATTCATGAAGATGAGGCCAACAGACTTTGGATTTCAACCAATAACGGGCTTAATCTAGTGCGCATGGGTCCTGATTCCACTTCCTTCCAGTTTGAACACTATACCGGTCAACCCGGGAATTCAACTTCCCATTTGGGTAAGATGGTTACCGAAATAATAAATGGTCCGGAAGGAAAGCTCTGGGTCGGCACTTGGGATCAAGGGATCAACTTATTGGATCCATCAAATGGCAATATGCAAAGGTTTCCGAGGCCAACTGGTCTTCCCGATAACACCCGCTACAGGCTCTTTGAAGACCGCCGGGGAGCACTTTGGCTTCGATGGAACCATGGTTTGGTACGGTTGGACCAGGACAATAGCCGCTATGAGTCTTTTATCAGTGGAGGTAAAACTGGATTTCCCGATCAAACTGACATTGAAGGCCTCTTCGAGGATTTGCAGGGAAACTTCTGGATATGGGGTATCACCGGTGAACAGCGAGGGATATTTCGTCTGAATCCCTACGCCAAACCATTCACAAACATTTCCGGCAGGTCACAGAACATCGATGAAGAAACCACTGAAAAAGTAATCGTATGGGCCTTAGAAAAGGACGACCGGGGAAACATCTGGGTGGGGACAGAAAAAGGATTGGCCCTCCTAAACCGGCGGGCCGGCCAACCTCTTTTCTTTTCATTTGAAAACGATTTCTCAAAGGCACTGAGCGGCCATCAAGTACGAGCACTCCTACGGGAAGGGCCGGATAGCTTGTGGGTCGGAACCTTCGATGATGGTTTGTATCTTCTGGATTTCAAGACGCAAAAGCTTGAACATTTTCTTCCCAACTCAGAAGGCCTCGATGGCTTTGCAGCCAGAAATACAGTCCAAATTTGCCGGGATCATAAGGGACAATTGTGGATCGGATCTTTTGGTGGCGGACTAAATCTATTGGATCGAGAAACCGGACAATTCCAACGATTCACCCATGACCCCAATGATCCGAATTCCCTATCGGGACAATTCGTATTGGCCATTTATGAAGATAGAAGCAATAATCTTTGGATTGGAACCGACCAGGGCTTGGATCGACTGGATCCGGATAACCGTTCATTCAAAAAATTCGCGCCGGATTCAAATACGGCCGAACCCCGCTCGATTAGGGGGGTCAGACACATTTACGAAGATGGCAAAGGAAATTTATGGTTTGGAACCGACCAGGGCTTGTACTGTTGGGATCCCCTTAGCCGACGGATGGATCACTATTCGGAAGAAGACGGTTTGTTAGACCATACCATTCAAGCTATGATGGAGGATGATCTGGGCCGCCTTTGGATGAGCACCGATAAGGGGATAAGCAGATTCGACCCGGAACGTAAAATCTTCCTCAACTACGATGCCCGTGATGGTTTGCCCTTGACCTTTGCCTGGCACGCCAAACTTAAAGACGACCAAACCGGGAGACTGTATTTTGGTAGCATTGACGGTATTACTGCATTTGAAGCCGAGCAGATTTTAGATAACCCCTATGTCCCCCCGATTGTCCTCAGTCGTTTTGTCCGTCACAATGCGCAGGAAGAAAACAGCGGTGCGATTACCAATCACTTTTTTGTGGAGAATGAACCTATCAACCTTACCTACCGGGACAAGGTCCTGGAATTCGAGTTTGCCGCCCTTAACTACGAACAGGCATGGAAGAATCGATACGCCTATCGACTGGAAAATACCCGGGGGCAATGGATACCCCTAGGTAACAATCCCAAAATCACCTTTACCAATTTGAATCCCGGAGAGCACCTGCTTCAGGTCAAAGGCTCGAACAACGATGGTGTTTGGAACGACGATGGCATTTCGCTGCAAATCCAAATTCGCCCGCCGTGGTGGAAAACCAAAGTAGCCTATGTCCTCTACGGACTTAGTTCCTTAATGGCCCTTTGGTTGATTTATCGTTGGCGAACCCAGGCTCAACGTGGGAAATTGATCCGCACCAGGCAACTGAATGATCGCCTTCAGCAAATTGACCAGCTCAAAGATCAATTCCTGGCCAACACCTCCCATGAGTTACGTACGCCATTGCACGGTATGATCGGCCTGGCCGAATCGTTGCTGGAGAAATCCGGAAATACCGAAGACCAGGAAAATCTCGGTATGCTCATTGCTTCCGGCAAACGTTTGTCCAGCTTGGTCAATGATTTGCTGGATTTTTCCAAAGTAAAAAACCACGACCTACAACTGGCACAAAAACCGATTGGACTGCGTCCATTGGTCGATGTAGTATTACGGGCTTGTTCGCCCCTGGCCAACTACAAGACCATTGAGTTAAACAACGACATTCCAGGCAATCTTCCCGCTGTATACGCCGATGAAGATCGATTACAGCAAATTCTTTACAATCTGATCGGCAACGCCATCAAGTTTACCGAACGTGGACACATCAGTATTTCTGCGGTGGACGACGAAGACATGATCCGGATCTCGGTCAAGGATACCGGCATTGGCATTCCAGTAGACCAACAGGAAGTAATTTTTCAATCTTTTGAGCAAGGTGATGGATCGAGTACCCGCCAATACGGCGGCACGGGTTTAGGCCTAGCCATCTCGCGGCAGTTGGTAACATTACACGGAGGACAGATCGGAGTCCATTCCGAAGTAGGAAAGGGATCGACCTTCTTTTTCACCTTGCCCGCTATTGCGCAAGCAGCTTCGGACCTCAAAACGAAGGCCTCACCATCGACCTCTTCCAACTCATTTGTCGGTTTGCCCACTGCACCACCTTCAGTAAATCCTGCGATCAGTCTGACTACTTCGGCTGAAGACCAGGTTTGCATTCTACTGGTAGATGATGAACCCGTAAATCATCAGGTTATCAAAAACTACTTAAAAGCGGACCACATTCAACTGACTTCGGCAATGAGTGGTCAGCAAGCCCTGGAAATTGTCCGCAAAGCCCCTCCCTTCGACCTGATCTTACTCGACATTATGATGCCTCATATGACGGGATACGAAGTTTGTCAGAAAATCCGGGAACGCTACCTCCCATCCGAAATGCCGGTGATCATGGTTACCGCCAAAGGACAGGTGTCCGACCTCATCCAAGGCCTGGATACGGGGGCGAACGATTACATTACCAAACCATTTTCCAAAGATGAATTTCTGGCCCGGATCAAAACGCATCTCAACCTCCACCGCATCCACACGGCTGCCAACCGGTTCGTACCTTTGGATTTTATTAAAGCCATTGGCCGGGATACCATCACCGAGATTCGCAGGGGTGACCAGAAGGAACGCCACGTAACGGTCCTATTTACCGATATCCGATCCTATACGGCGCTTTCTGAGACCATGACCCCGGAAGAAAACTTCCAATTCGTGAATGCCTATGCAGAAAGGATGGGGCCCATCATCCGCAATCACGGTGGCTTTGTCAACCAGTACTTGGGAGACGGTATTATGGCCATTTTCCAAAATCGGCCGGAAGATGCACTCCGGGCCGCTATTGCCATGCAAAAGGAACTGCAGCAATACAACAAAACACGCATCGCCCGGGAGCGACAGCCATTGCGCGTGGGTATGGGCATCCACACCGGTCCGCTCATCATGGGCATCATTGGGGACGCCAAGCGCAATGATGCCGCTACCATTTCCGATAGTGTCAATACGGCCTCCCGCATCGAGGGACTCACCAAAAGCTACGAAGTAAACATTCTGATAAGCAGTGATTGCCTGGAACAGATCACCGACAAAGCGGATTTCAACATCCGGTTTCTAGGAAAGGTATTGGTCAAGGGTAAAAAGGAATCGATAGGCATTTACGAATGCTTTGATGGGGATATTCCGGAACAATTGCAGCATAAGTTGGATACGGCCATTGATTTTAAAAGCGGCATGGAAAAATTCTTCTCCAGGGAATTTCCGCAATCCGCGACTATTTTCAACCAAATATTGAAGATCAATGATGCAGATCAGACGGCCCGCCTTTTCCTGAAAAAAGCCAGTCAATACACGATCGATGGGGTGCCAGAAGGCTGGACCGGGGTGGAAGTAGCGACTTTCAAATAAGTGGCCGGATCAATTCCTGAAAGAATCCATCAACATATGCACCACCGCCTGGATCTCTTTAGTCAATTTGCCAGAGGGAGTGGTCAGTATCAGGCCAAAATGAGCGGTTTCACCAGTCAATACCAAATGCTGGTACTTCATGCCGGACTGTTGTGTGAGAAAACTCTGACTGCGCCAAAGGTTTTTGCCTCGGATCTCCGTGGACGCCACGCCAGCGTACAGTTGCTGCTGCTCGGGATAGACAGATCGGAGACAGGCCTCCAGCTCGGAGTCACTTGAATTTCTTGGCCCAGCCCACAACTTAATGCCAGTATCTTGCTGCTTTTGCGCCAACAAGTGCTGCGCTTTAAACTCCCAGGTCCAGTTTCGGGGCAGGTAAAATCCGAAAGAGGCCTCGGGAGGAGATACCCATTGGTATTCGTCGGCAAAATCAGCCGCCAATTTCTGGAACTCCGATCCGCCATACAACAATCCGGTCACCTCAAGATCCGGATTGATCTGAAATCGAATGCCCCGTGGAGCCGCCAAATTTCTGCTGACTGCACTCACTTCATTGGTGAAATCCAGCAGAAATTCGGTGCGAAGTTCATCGCCGGCACTCAATTGACCCTCCAATTGACCGGTCGAAACAGCGGACACCTCCAATATCGCACCTTGAAA
>JANQRV010000093.1 GCA_028284395.1 Saprospiraceae bacterium | reverse complement strand
TTACCCCGAAGAGCGTCCGACGCAACAAATGTAGTACGGCTGAATCGTCGAACGGACCGGTGTATTTCTCTGGACCCATAAGAATTGGATTGAAAGGTTGAAACGGGATCTGTGTCTAAATTAAGAAAATATTGTTTCCGAAATCCGATTATTTGGGGTTGTTAAACTGAAGGTCACTGAATTCCGTAGTTGTAATGTTGAATAGGGCCCCCCAGTAGGTTTTTCCGCCTCCGCAGGCGACAATGGGCTCCAGCTTCCAGCGCGGGAATCGATCGGATAACTGCTCATCGTTCAATTCGGCGGCGTTGACGTAGATGAAGTCCTCGTTACCAATTTCCATGCCCATATATTGAAAGGCGTAATTTTGGAGGCTGTCGATTTTGATGCCTTGTTCTTGACCGTTGCCCCCCTCCAGTTCCAATACTTTCTTGAAATTTTGGTCCAGAATGCAAATGACATCCGTCGAAAGCGACAGGAATTGGTCGACTTCGGGTTTATTGGCCTCTTCACCCCGGAATGCACACTGATCGATCAATTCCGGGCCTTTGACTGCCTGTAGAGCAGTTTTTCGGGTCGGCCGAAAGAAATCCGTGACCAAGGTGTCTACACAGGGACCTTCTAGAATGTTGTCGATATCCTCCGGAAGTTCTGCTTCAAAGCAACTCATTACGGCCAGACAAAGACCCCAAAAAATAAGCGTATTTCTCCTCATTTTGTTAGTAAGCGTTTTTGTTAAGCACCAAACCACAATTATCTATGGGAAATTTCAGTTTCTTTTTTCCTTCAATTTCGTTAAAAATCCTCGCCAGAACGTTAGGCTATGCCTGCGTTTTTCGCCTCATCGAAGAAAAAAATAATTCTAAAATTTTGCCTATACATAATTATGGTTTAGTGCTTAGACTTAATAATTCTAATCAATTCTTCTTTTTCAGCTTCCGTCAACTGCTCTTTTTTAGCGAAATGAGCCAACATCTTCGGAAAAGACCCTTCAAAGAACTTCTCCTTAATATCGCTAATGTGTTCTTCCCGGTAATCCTCAAAATTTTGAGTGGGGCTATACTGATGTGTATTGCCTATTTTCTCCGATTGGAGAACATCTTTTTTAACCAATATTTTTACAATGGTAGCCACCGTATTGTAGTGTGGCCTGGGCTCTGGAAATTCTCCGACAATTTCTCGGATAAAGGCCTTCCTAAGCCGCCAAATTATTTCCATAATCTGACTTTCTCGCTTGGTAAGTTCAATCATGAGGTTCGTTTTATAAAACAAAACTACTATTTTTTTAGTACTAATCCTATTTTTTTAGTAGAAACTACTATTTTTTTAGTAATTCAGTTTATCGACTCGTTATAATAAACTGATTTAAAATGGTTTGTAACTAACCAAAACCATACGAATCCTCAATCTCTTCGGTATTACTAACTCATATTGTATCTTGTAGAAAACAACGAAATCCAACGATATGAGATCCTATTGTCTACTGCTTCTAATGATCGGTTTGCTGACTTCCTGTCAAGATCCGGAAGCCCCGGCACCAACCAAGCCGAATGTGCTTTTCCTAGCGATCGACGACCTCAATGACTGGGTCGGATGTCTCAAAGGACATCCGCAGGTTCAAACGCCCAACATTGATCGACTGGCAGCTAGGGGCACTTTATTTACGAATGCCCATACTCAATCGCCATTATGCAATCCTTCCCGTACCAGCATTATGACCGGCATGCGCCCCTCGTCCACTGGAATTTACGGTCTGGCGCCCTGGTTTCGCAATGTTGAGGCCGTTAAGGATGTGGTTAGCTTACCACAACATTTTGCCGCGAACGGATATCAAACTTATTCAACAGGGAAGATCTACCACGGCGGATATGGACGAAAAGACAGCGATACCGAATTCGACGAACTAGGCCCTGCCGCATCCGTTGGGCCCAGGCCTGCAGAAAAAATCATTGGCCAGACTCCTGGTGGAGACCATCCGTTAATGGATTGGGGAACCTTTCCGCACAAAGATGAAGATAAGGGGGATTGGCAGGTTGCGAGTTGGGCGGTCGAAAAACTAAATGAAAAACCCAAAGAGCCTTTTTTCCTCTCTGCAGGATTCTTTCTTCCGCACGTTCCTTGTTTTGCCACGCAAAAGTGGTTTGACCTCTATCCGGAAGAAACACTTCAATTACCCCCCATACTGGCAGAAGATCGCGAAGATACTCCTCGTTTTTCCTGGTACCTACACTGGGATCTACCCGAACCGCGTTTAAAATGGCTGGAAGAAGCCCAGCAATTAAAGTCGTTGGTCCGGGCCTATCTGGCTTCCATTAGTTTTGTGGATAGTCAGGTGGGTCGTATTATCGAAGCACTGGAGACCAATGGACTGGCAGATAATACGGTTGTGGTGTTATGGTCTGATCACGGATATCACCTGGGAGAGAAAGCAATTAGCGGCAAAAATACCCTATGGGATCGTTCTACCCGTGTACCACTCATTTTTGCCGGCCCTGCCATCGCCTCCAATGCAAAATGTGAGGCTCCCGTCGAATTATTAGATCTCTATCCTACCTTAAGTGAGCTCTGTGGCTTGGTCCCTCCGACTCACTTGGAAGGGCATTCTTTAGTCCCTCAGTTAAAAGATGCCAATACCGATCGGGAATGGCCCGCTATTACCACCCACAATCATGATAATCATGGGATTCGGACCAAAGACTGGCGCTATATCCGTTACGCCGACGGCAGTGAAGAACTATACAATATGAAGACCGACCCCAATGAGTGGGAAAATTTAGCATCTGATTCTTCCTACGATTCCGTGATTGCAATGCATGCCAAATGGCTTCCCGAATTGAACCTCAAACCAGTGGCAGGCAGCAAGCATCGAATCCTTACGTATGAAGGGGCAGAACGGATCAATTGGCAGGGAACCGACATCACGGCCACAGACACAATTCCAGGCCTCTAAATGAAATGTCGTCTACTCATTAAAACCTTCAAGCACTATGGGACGATTCATTCCAATTTTACTATTACTGTCGATCTCCTGTTCGCGGGAAGATGACATCAGCTATAACCGGGACATCCGACCGATTTTGAATAAGAATTGTCTCTCCTGTCACGGTGGAGTGAAACAATCAGGAGGGTTCAGTCTCTTATTTGAGGAGGAAGCTTTTGCCATAACCGATTCTGGAAAGCCGGCCATCGTAAGAGGTAAACCGGGCAAAAGCGAACTCATTAAGCGCCTTCGCCACCAAGATCCCAAACTAAGGATGCCGTTTGAATCCCATCCTTTAGCAGAAGAAGAGATCGCCCTAATTGAACGCTGGGTCCGTCAGGGAGCAAAATGGGAAAAGCACTGGGCCTACATTCCTCCTCAAGTCAGTGTTGTCCCACCAAAATCTGACAATTCAGACTGGGGGTATAATGAAGTAGACCACTTCATTCTCCAAAGGCTGGAAAGGGAGGGGCTGGAGCCGGCACCCGAGGCCGTCAGAGAGGTCTTATTACGAAGGTTATCGCTGGATTTAATCGGGCTCCCGCCGAGCCAGGAAGAAATGAATGTTTTTCTGGCAGACAAAAGCCCACAAGCATACGAGAACCAAGTGGATCGCCTTCTTGCTTCTCCGCATTTTGGAGAACGCTGGGCCTCCATGTGGTTAGACCTTGCTCGTTATGCCGACTCCAAGGGCTACGAGAAAGATCTCTATCGCAGTATTTGGAAATATCGGGACTGGGTCATTACAGCTTTCAATCGGGATCTACCTTTCGATCAGTTCACAATCGAACAGCTAGCGGGCGACTTATTGCCTAACCCGAGTCAAGATCAATTGATCGCAACGGCTTTCCACCGCAATACGATGGCTAATGATGAAGGCGGTACCGACAACGAGGAATTTCGCAATTATGCTAATATTGAGCGCGTGGGCACTACTTTCGAAGTCTGGCAGGGTACCACACTTGCCTGCGTCCAATGCCACAGTCATCCATACGATCCTTATCGCCATGAAGATTTCTACGAATTCATGGCATTCTTTGACAATACGGTCGATCGTGACATCTATCATGAAGCTCCCAACCTATTTACTTATGAAGGCACGGACAAAGAAGAGGTAAAAGCAATCATCAAATGGATAAAAAACAAACTAAATCCGAAAGACGACATCAAGGTCGAAGGTTTTCTTCATCAACAAAAAGAAACGTTGCTGCATCATCTTGGCTACCGCAAGATCGAAGCAGAGCACTTTGACGAAAGTAGTTCGTTCATCGAATTGGCCGCCCCCCACCAGAATGCTCTTTTTCAAATTCAAGATACTTCCTGGATTCGTTTTGAAGAGATGGATTTATCGGGAATAACTTCTATTACCTTTCGATACGTTTCTCCATTTGGGGGTTTTATGGAAGCCCGACTAAACTCGCCTTACGGCCCCGTCATCGGCCAGGTGAAACTAAACCCTACATCTCACCCGACCGACAAGAAAAGGTGGGAGAAATGGGAATTTGGCACCATGAACATTCAGGAGACTGAAGGGTTGAACGACCTTTACTTTGTCTTCAGAAAAGATCAAATTAAGGATTCGGATCTCTTCCGTCTAGACTATTTCCTTTTCAATGAAGAAAGTCCCATACAGACTCAGTACGACAGCGAGTTCCGTCAAAAATTGAATACTTTAGCCTTGATCCAACCCGTTCCAACGCCGATCCTGCAAGAACTACCGGTAGGCAAACGCCGAAACACACGGATGTTTGAAAGAGGCAATTGGCTTACTCCGGGCCGCGAAGTTCGCCAAAACGTACCGGAAATACTGGGGCAATTGCCAGATGGGCTACCGGCTGATCGCCTTGCCATGGCGCAATGGTTGGTGAGCCCCGAAAACCCATTAACGGCTCGGGTTACTGTCAACCGTTTTTGGGAACAACTGTTCGGATTCGGAATTGTCGAAACACTGGAAGATTTTGGTACACAAGGAACCTCTCCTACCCACCCGGAACTGTTGGATTGGCTAGCAGTACAATTCAGCAAGAAATATCAGTGGCAAGTCAAGAAACTATTGAAGCTGCTTGTACTTTCTGCAGCTTATCGCCAGGCCCCCGACTCGACACCCGAAAAATTAGAGAAGGATCCACGAAATTTGCTGCTTTCACGTGGCCCTCGATTGCGTTTAAGTGCAGAACAACTCCGCGACCAGATCCTGGCGGTCAGTGGCCTTCTTAATACCAGTATGTTCGGCAAAAGTGTCAAACCACCATATCCCGAAGGGGCAGGGCGCTTTCGTTTTGGCGACCGGTACGAGGTAAGTGCCATACCTGACCAACATAGAAGAAGCTTGTACACCTACATCAAACGCACCAATACCTTTCCCAACCGGATCAACTTCGATGGCACCGATCGCACCTTTTGCACATCGCGCCGAATACGAACCAATACTCCATTGCAGGCACTGGCTCTGCTGAATGATCCGGCCTATCTGTCGGCTGCAGAATCTCTAGCTGCGTACGCCATACAATTAAAGCTGCCGGAACCGGCCCAAAGATTGGCCGCCCTTTATGAAAGGGTCATGCAACGAAAACCTACCGTAGTCAAGTTAGAGATCTTGTCGGATCTTTACCAGGATGCGCAATTACAGTACGGCACCGAAAACAAATTGGCCTCGTATACGCTGGTGGCCAATGCATTATTAAATCTAGATGAATTTATCAACAAATGAATTGCTATCAGGAAGCCCTCTTCAAACTCGGACAATTCAACTCCCGACGTTATTTTTTAAGCCAATGCATTGGTGGATTAGGTACCATGGCGCTGGGATCTTTAGTAGGTTGTACCTCGCCAGAAAGAAGATCAACCTCGATCCCGACATCCGGTACCGGATACCAATTTGTACCCAAGGCCAAAAGGATTATCTTTCTTCACATGGCGGGCGCCCCTTCACAGCTGGAATTATTCGACTATAAACCCGCCCTGCAGAAATACGACGGCCAGCCGTGCCCCCCCTCCTTAATGGAGGGCAAACGCTTTGCCTTTCTCCAGGGTACACCAAAAATGATGGGGCCGCAAGCTGTTTTCAAGCAAGTGGGAGAATCCGGTGCCTGGTGGTCTCACCATCTGCCTCATCTGGCCAATTGGGTGGATGACATCTGCCTGCTCAAAGCCATGCATACCGATGAATTCAACCATGCCCCGGCACAGTTATTCATGCACACGGGTAGCCCACGATTGGGCAGGCCAAGTATGGGGTCGTGGATCATTTATGGGATAGGTTCAGAAAATGAAAATCTACCCGGGTTTGTCGTGCTGACCTCCGGCAGTGACCCAAGTGCCGGTAAAAGCATCTGGGGAAGTGGTTTCCTTCCTTCGCTTTACCAAGGAGTTCAGTGTCGATCCAAGGGCGATCCCATCCTCTTCCTAAATAATCCCAAAAACATCGATGGCCAGCTTCGCAAAAGATCAATTGAGGCGATTAACGAAATCAACCGCCAGGAATACGAGCAGGTGGGAGATCCGGAAATCCTCTCTCGCATTTCGCAATACGAGTTGGCATTTCGGATGCAAACTGAAGTCCCGGAAGTCATGAACATTTCGGATGAGCCGGATTACATCCATCAGATGTACGGCACGAAACCGGGTAGAATTTCCTTTGCTAATAATTGCTTATTGGCCCGTCGTTTACTCGAACAAGGTGTCCGATTTATTCAGCTGTATGACAACGCCTGGGACCACCATGGAGCTGGCAAGGGCAATGGTGTAGTGGAGGGGTTGGCCAATGCATGTAGAAACATCGATCAGCCCATTGCTGCATTACTCGCTGATCTTAAGATGAGGGGGCTGTGGGAAGACACCCTTGTCGTCTGGGGGGGAGAGTTCGGTCGCACTCCGATGATGGAAACTAGGGCTTCGGGGGCTGATTTTAGAGGTCGAGACCACCATAGTGAAGCCTTTACAATGTGGCTCGCCGGAGGTGGCATAAAAGGGGGCTATTCACATGGTGAGACCGATGAATTGGGTTACTATGGCATTAAAGATCGCGTCCACGTGCACGATCTCCAGGCAACACTTCTGCATTGCCTGGGAATCGATCATGAACAATTAACGTATCATTTTCAAGGTCGAGATTTCCGCCTAACCGACGTTCACGGCAATGTAGTAGGAGAAGTATTTAATTCATTCAGCAGGCCGGCCATATAGCCCTGCGTTACGTGTGCCTTCTGTTTGTATTCCGGATCCTTCATTAATATTCTCTGCAATTTGGGTAAATTATAGAATGGAACTCCGGGATACAGGTGGTGCTCAAGGTGGTACCCTACATTATGGGGGGCCAGTAAGAACCGCTCAAACGCATTGGCCTTGACCGTGCGAGTAGAAGTCAGAAGATGATCGTAAGCCAACTCTCCAAAATGCTCTGCAACACTCCTGATGTATTGAAACATGAAAAAAGTTGACAAATATGGTACGAACCAAAATAAGATGTAGTACTGCCAGGTTCCGGTTATGGTAAGTACGGTAAAGAGCACAAACATGAAGATCAACTTTGGTCTTTTATCTTCCAATTTACCGGTTTTGGCTTTTTCCGGGGCCTGAAACCGTTTTAGAAACCAAATGGCATCTTTTGCCCCTTGATACAGCGTAAAGTACGAAAAGACCGTCAGGAGAAACTCCGTTCTTGTTTTTGGGAATCGGAACTCCCTCATGGTTAGTTTGGCCACCCAGTCCGGATCATCCTCCGTATTCAGATGTCGATGATGACGCATATGATTTTGACGATAAACTGCAATGGATGTAAATAGGGGGTACATGGTCACCAAATTAGTAAGCAGGTCATTCCACTTCCTGTTTTTCAAGAAGCGATAGTGAGAAGCGTCGTGCATTAGAATGGCTAATCCGTGCATCCTGGCACCAATGATCAGTACAGCCAAGATGTAAGTCAGCGGATTAAAAAACTGCAAGCAGAAATAAATAGCGGCAATGATCAACGTCCAGTCAATCAATAATGCAAAGACATGACGATGCGGCTTCATTTTAAATAAAGGTTTCAGTGCTGCCTGATCAATTTGAAGGTCTAAGTCGTTGGCATTGTTATGGGTCATGGTGCAAAATTTGAGGTTTTTGAATTTGTTTAAACCCAATTTCGACCTTCTGACAAAAAGAAATAAGAGCGACCTAGCAAGTAGCCATTGTAAACGGGTAACGGATCGGAAATAAATGGTAAGTGGTAACAACCGGTTTTGGGTATAACTCTAATTGGTTGCCCCTAAGTACGCATAATAGTCTGGACATTACTCAAATCCCGTTCATTGCTCTTGGGATTCTCCCTAAATTGCAGAAAAAACCTGATGAAAAACAACACTGAAGTCTACCGGAGACATCGTCCGCTGATCAAACTATACCGACAGGAGCCGCAAGAAGCTCTGATTACCGACATCGCTGAAGTTAAAGGCAAAAACCTGACGGATCCTTTCCGGACTGAAGTTATCATTAATGAAGAGTTAGAAGTTCCGTTTACGGTTGGTGTTCACTGGGCTGTTGGAGGAGATCACGACCATCCAAATCCAGGAGATATTTTGTGTGCCTCACTCGCAGTTTGTTTTGAAAGCACTCTGAGAATGGTGGCCAATCGACTGCAGATAAAGCTTACAAAGACCTCAATAAAAGTCCGCGCTCAGGTCGATGTTCGTGGTACGCTAATGATGGATCCAACAGTACCGGTAGGGTTCCAGTCGATGGTATTGGAAGGTGAAGTAGAAGGCAGCTCTCCCAGGAATGGCCTGTTAAATACTCTGATCGAGACTGCAAAACATTGTTGCATTGTTTATCAAACCCTTCAAAAAGGGATTCCAATTCATGTTGAAATTAGAGGGATCGAAGGTTAAGCCGGTTGCTATGGCTGCTGGGGATTCTGGGGTTGCTATGGTTTCTATAGCTTCTATATGGCTTCTATAGCTGCCACAGAAGCTATAGAAGCCATAGAAGCCACAAAAGTTCTTATCATTCCATATTTCCCGTTGCCGGGACGATCTTGATCAGCGTACCTTTTGTCATTTCGGTAGCATAAATCCCACCATCCTTTGTCACCACCATGCCGGCACTAGGCCCAAACCCAGATGCTACCAACTCTCGGCTACCATCGTTGTACAATTGAATGATACGAGCACTATTGGGTACCAACCCACCTGCTTCACCCGGAAAGAATTGCCCGAATTCCAGAACTAACCATCCGTTTCCATCGGGTGCAGGAGCGACGTCGGTAATCATGGTAAGATTGCTGTCTTCTACCGTAACAATTCCATCAGTGCTAACTGCAAATAACTTTGCTGCACCTTCCGGATGGGGAAAGCCGGTAAACGTTGAAACGAGGAATCCTCCCGCCGGATTGGCCACAATCTTGGTAGGCACTGCTTCAACGGATGCTGCGGTTTCTTCGAAGGGATTGTTAATGGATGGCAGTTCTGTGCAAATCTCTAATTGGCCCGTTAGCCCCTTTCGTCGAATGATGGCATTCATGGAAGCATCGGCGATGAACATATCTCGACCGTCGTATACCATGGCGCAGGGATTGCTATCTTCAAATCCCATATACCGGGCAAATTCACGGGTCTGAATAACAATACTGGCATCTTCGGCCGACATAGCTCTTTTACCTGGTTTAAAGTCAGCAAGGTTGTAAATCAAGATGGACCCCGAAAGATCATGATCTCCTTTTCCAGTGAATACCGCCAGGTATTTTTGGTCCAAAACCTGAGCTCTGATGGCACCTTCGACCTCTCCTGTCTCATAATTTATTGAAGAAGGTAATCCCTGAATCACCCGTTCTCTTTTCCCGTTATTCCAAATCACTGTTACGGCAGCATTGTTACGGCCGGTTCCACTTTCAGCAATCCAAAAATTATCCTCAAGATCCTGTTCAATTCCCAATGGCATTTTTAGGTCTCTTACCATAACTTCCGCTTCTGTTTGTGCGTTAATGGTAAAAGTCATCAATAAACAAATGGTGAAAAATGAAATACTTCTCATGGGTTTGTTGTTTTAGATTCGATACAAAGGTAGGAGCACCCACCGTAGCATGAAGATCCTATTGTTGCAAATTGGAGGAGTATTGTTTCATACAAAAAAGAAGGTGTGTACTTGCATGGTAGAAAGAATTGGTCTACATTTGACTTTGAAATTCAAAGAACTTTAATTTCTTGTAAAACCATTGTAAAATTCACCTGACTATGCGGTATTTGCCTTTGATACTGTTCTTCTCTTTTATCTGCTGGATTATTTTTGACGCCAATATGGGAGATTCGAACATCTTGATTGAATTGGTTGAAGATGTGCCATACGGAGACAAAATGGGGCACTTTCTTCTTTATGGTATTCTAGCATTCATTCTAAACCTGACCTTGGACTTAAAGACCATCAAATATGGTGGAACAGAATTGTTGATGGGCTCGGTCATCGTCTTGGCCTTCACCGTTGTAGAGGAGTTCACTCAAATTCCGTTGCGGGAACGCAATTTTGAATTATTGGACCTCAGTAGTAATGTATTGGGCATTGCTTTCTTTTCAGTACTGGCAATGATGGTAGGCAATCGGCGCGTAAAGACGGCGAAGAAAACATATTTATAAATTTATTATAAATTTTATCATAATTTACTAACTTTACCCCGACGGGAGCCGCCCCGGAATACGAGTTATAAGACGGTATTTTTTTCGTAAAGCAAGCAATTGAACAACCCTAGCTTAAACTTTCACTGAAAGAAATACTTCAACATGAAACTTCTACCTCTTCTTCTATTCTTGTCTTTCGCCGGATGGGTTATTTTAGATGCTAACACGGGTAATTACAATGTAATTGTGGACTTCATTCGCGAGGTACCGAATGCGGATAAAGTCGGGCATTTTTTCCTTTTTGGAGTCTTCACCTTTTTACTTAACATGACCCTCCGCTTGCATTCCATCCGCTTGGGAAAAGCGGAATTATTGACGGGGTCACTCATTGTTTTGGTGATCGCAATGATTGAAGAATTCAGCCAGATTGCCATCATCTCCCGGACTTTCAACTGGCTGGACATCATGAGTAATGTATTGGGCATTGCAACCTTTTCATTTCTAATCATTGCACTACATCGACGAAACTGGCGGTTGGCACTCTAAAAGAAATGGGAAGTCCCCATTCAATTGAACCTCAGAAATACCCAGACAAATTTGGAATATGCCCCACTTCTTTACTACCTTGGTTTTGCCGAAGCAAAAGGCGAAATCATGAAAGCTCGAATCGCATATCCCGCCAGAAATCGCCTTGGTGAAGGCCCGGTTTGGTCGGTCACCGAGAAGGCCCT
>JANQRV010000254.1 GCA_028284395.1 Saprospiraceae bacterium | reverse complement strand
GGCCACAGCCCCCAATTTAGCAATTATTTGTCCGTTTATGTGCTTGCCTTACCAACACCCTAGATTTTGTTCCAGTCCGGCATTGCTCCCCCTCTTGCTACGGCGTCCAAAATGTACTTTTCTTGTCGGAGCAGGTCTTTGCGTCTTTGGCCTTCCGTGCCCCCAACCTCTTTCATCAAGGAAACGCAGTTAAATCCGGCCATGTAAAACCACTAAATTTGCCCCCTGATAACATCTTTAAATACCTTTTTTCGTTATTTTTTGCCTGGCAAAAAAAGGGAACAAATGGCGAAAGCAAAAATTGGGATTATTAATGTATCTGATCGAGCTTCTAAAGGAATTTATGAAGATATTCCCGGAAAAGCGGTGGTAGCCACCATGAAAGAATATTTGGTCAGTGATTGGGAATATGCATATGCCGTGATTCCTGATGAGCAGGATCAAATTGCGGCAAAAATGATCGCAATGGCGGATGAAGAAGGTTGCTGCTTGATTGTTACTACGGGAGGCACCGGTCCTGCTGTGCGCGATGTGACACCAGAAGCAACGGAACAGGTTTGTCAAAAAATGATGCCGGGATTTGGCGAACAAATGCGACGTGTCAGTTTACAATATGTACCGACAGCAATTCTTTCCAGGCAAACAGCCGGTATTCGAAATAATACCTTGATCGTAAACTTACCAGGGAAACCCAAAGCTATCCGCGAATGCCTGGATGCCGTTTTTCCGGCTATTCCCTATTGCATTGATTTGATTGAGGGACGGTATTTAGAGACCAATGAGGAAGTGATCAAAGTATTTCGGCCCAAATCGGCTATTCGGAAAAAGGACAGTGAGTAGTAGCATAAATTGAGTGGGGATCACAAAGGCGTAAAAGTTCAGGCGCACGGAAGGATTCGCCGTGTCAGCGATTGTTATGGATTATTTCCTTTAGTACTACTGCAAAGCCAACGTAATCATCGACCTTGACGATAATAAGGTCTTTAAAATCGACGTCCGTTCTCAATACTTCTCTATCCCCTATTTTGTCATAAATCCTCACACTCCCAATTTCTGAATCAATCCTTTTTTTGTCTGGTTGATAAATGATATGATCTGATGCCAGCTCGATTAGTTTTGCCGAATCCTGAACAATCACTACTCCATTATTAAGAATTCGCTTTCCATCTTGTAATGAATCAGATTCCGATTTTATGTAAAATTCATCATTGGTTTTAAACTCAGGCTTTATGCTTTTTACCACTGTACTCGTAGTGGACTGAGTTTTGGGAATATCATATAAATCAATGGTGTAATCGATTAATTCAGTTCCTCCGGGTTTTCCATGTCCCGGAACAACAACTTTGGCCGAGCCATATTTTTGTTTGACATTTTGCGCTGTTTCAGACCATTTTTCCAGGTTAGCATCTCCAATGTTGCCAATCCATCCGTTGTAATTTCTAATTTCGTTTCCACCGAAAAGAGTTTGCTCGCTTGGTATCCAGACTACGATACCGTCAGAGGTATGAGCTTCTCCAAGGTAATGACAAATTATCTTCTCATTCCCTACCTTAATCGACTTTTTGGAAGTAAAGCCAACATGAGGAATGGGCAATCCCTTCTCTCTTGCAATTTGCCTTGTTCTGTTACAAGCATAGTTCTTGATGCCATTTTTTTTGACAATATCTAATCCCTCCATGGCATCTGGGTGCCATCTATCTATGATGTATCCAACAATTTCTGCACTTTTCGTATTTCTAACCCAATCAATCAGGTTCTGGGTTTCGATATCGGAATTGGGAGTTGAGACTATGACTGCTTTACCTTGATTGATATAAACGATTCCATTATTGTTACCCTGTATGTGAACAAAACAACGCTCCGATAATTCCTGCAAAAAAAGGTTATCTGAAACCTTTAACTTTTGTCCGAATGACAAATTTGTTGCCGTCAATAAGAATAAAATCGATAAGCTCTGATTTAATTTCTTGTTCATTAGAACTGTTTTTTTTCACAACCACGGTTACAAAGCACCGCTCATCAAGCGGATTAATTCTTTGAAGAATTGTTGTATATTCTAGTAGAAAGAGTCATAAATCTATTACCAAAGTAGGAATTCATAATCAAATACCCATGTATAGAAAAGTGCTCCTATTGTCCGGTTTCATTTTCGTCTCATCAACCCTGTCTTTCTCTCAGCAGGCCATTACCGGTATCGTGATCAGTGCCGATGAAGGAATGCCCATTCCCTATGTTTCGATCTTCCTTGAAAGCAATCAATCTTACGGCGTGCTTTCCAACGAAGAAGGAGCGTATAAGATCGTCGTTCCTCCCGCATTTAAGGATGATCGGCTCGTCTTTAGTTGTCTGGGATACCAGAGGTTTTATCTACCGATCAAAGACCTTCGGGATTCGATTGAGAATATTCAATTGGAGAAGTCTTTTATCGAACTGGATGAAGTGGTGGTACTCTCGGATTTGGGATTGAAGGAGATTGTGCGGAATGCGCTTTCCAAAATAACCCAAAACTACGGATCGAAAGGGCACTTGCTCAAGACCTATTTCCGCCGGTATACCGTAACGAACGACCAGCATTCGCACATTAAGGAAGGCTTTTTTGTCGTGGAAGACGGGATTTATGAACAAAAGGTCCAGGACATCAAAATGTGGATGCAACAATACCGGGAGTCGAACGACTATCGACACATCCGTTGGTTGGATGACAAGCCGGGTATGAATTTCTTATTCAGTGCCTATCGGTGGTTCAATTCCGTTCGAAATCACACGCTCCATTTCATGTCTTCCAGGAATCAGTGGCATGGTGATCTGGAAAATTATGTATTTACCGATCGGGGCACCTATCTGGAAAATGGCGATTCTCTGATCAGGATCGCTTACAACCTGAATCCGAATGAAGTAGTGCTTAAAAAATCACATCCAGATTCCTACTTTATCTACGAAGGAGAAATGCTGATCAATCTGCGCGATGGCGCGATCGTAAGAAATACCGTCGGACAGGGCCGGAAAGACTATTTCCACGATATCATTTATCGAAAGGTCAACGGCAAATATTATCCGTCCAGATTTCACTACATCATAGAATTGAGTCACGGCGCACAGAGTTCAGAACATCATCAAATCAATGCATTATTCAGTTTTTATGATGTCGTAACGGATAAAAAGAAGGGGCAAGCCATAAAAAAGGGGCGAAGATTACAACGCGACACCCCCATTCAACCATCGACGGTAAAGTACGATGCGAATTTTTGGCAGCAGAATACGACCTTGTTAAGTATGGACTTGCCGAGCGCCCTGAAAGCAGACTTAAGCCGGGCGATCGATCTGGATCAACAATACAGGAACAATGCCAAGAATTGAAGCCCTCCCCTCCCCTACACTGTGCAAACCCTACAGGCTTGACTATAGGTAGCAGTGGAAGCCAGAGTTCAAGTGTTTTTACTGTCTCCATAAATAAAGCAGCCAATCCCGTTCCGGTTCCGGGGGCACGGGGACGGCCTTTTCATTGAATGTTTCGATGTCCCGGGCTTCAGACAGATCCATCGGGTCGATCCATTGCCCAAGGTATCGACCGGGGATCAGTTTAAGTCCGAAAGGTCGGTTGCCTTCGGCATATATCAGATAGTACCTGCCTTCCTCCGCCAAACAGTAGCCGTTTTCAACGAGGTCTTGCCGGGGCTTCATGCGGAAGTACGGCTTAGAAGCAAAAAAGTCCCAGACGTCATGGATCAAGTCGTGGCGTTCCTGCACTCGCTGATCGAGATCGAGGGTTCCGCTGAAACCGGAGGAAGAATTACCATTCATGTCCCCAAAATTGATACTTCCACCACAGATCAGCATTACCAGGGCATTTTTGCGGATATCTTCCATACTGTATTCCGGATGGCCGTGAATGTTTCCCGGCCAAAGTGTTTCCTGGAGGTACAGTGGCCGCCCGGGGTGGTGATTGCGGAGTATGCCGGTCCCCAGTCGCTGACGGTCCGTCGTTTTCGGGCCCTGTAGAATACCGTAGTCATTCCATGGATAAGTAATAAAGGCATCGTCACCGGTCCGGTTGTGGACGGATAATAGATGGCCGTAGGGATCCTTCGTTTTGATTTTTCGTGCCAACTCATCCACTTGTTCCGGCGACAAAAAAGGAACTCTTCTCATAAGAGGTTCGGGCCCCGCAACATTGTAGAGTAGGTTCCAATAAGCCCCCAGGCGAGCCATCGTGTAATCCAGAAACAGATCTTGCTGAGAAACCTCCCTGGGAAAATCGGAGCCCCGACCAAAGAACCCGGCAAACGGATATACGATCAGTTTGCGATCTTTTAAATCATCCAGCATGGGCTCCAACTGATGAAAGGCCTTTGGATTTGGCCTTTGTTGCTTCTCATCCCACAGGTCCGGCGTATCCCAGCCTAGTCCACGGCTTTCCTGTTCGCGGTTCAGATAATGACTGGCAATGGAGAGCGTGTTGTAACCTTGTTCCTGGGCCCAGTTGAGCAATTCCGTTCTTTGGGCACTTCCCCATGTTTCATCGGTAAGGGCATTGCCTTGGGTGGCAAAAAAGCGGTCGCCCAGGTGCAAACTCCTCACCAGCATGGGCTCCCCGTTTTTATAGCCAAACCAAATCGGGTTGTCCCGGTAAGTAGTGATCATGCCGGGAATATCCGAGGCCCTGCATTCGAAGGTTCCTTTCCACTGCCCGGAACCGTCTGAAAATGCCAGTTCATATTCCCAAATCCCCAATTGATCCGGCATAAACCGAATCTTCCAACCCCGTTGGCCATCGTAGAAGCCCCGAATCTGAAAAAATCGGCCCGATGGACTAAAGAAGCGGCCCGATAGTTGCACATCGACAAAGGGGTTCGGGTAGTCTTTTTCATGTTCGACCGACACCTCGAAAACATCCCACTGGCCGGCATACGGGAGACTGTTTTCGGGTTGTCGGCTTGGCAAAAGATCGATGTCTTGCGGCAGCTCGGGACGATCCAGGCGGAGTAATATTTTATCCAATACAAACCCCTTGCTGCGAGAAATAACCTGCAATTGGTAGGCTCCTGGCTTTGCTACCGAAAAGTAGACCTGGCCGTTGCGGATCGCGTTGGGTGTATGGGCTCCGGGTCCCTTCGGTAAAGCCGACCACACAAATTGACTGCTGTGCACGCGAATCCCCTCGGGACGAATGGTACTGTCTTTCGAAGCGAGCAATCGTTCGTCGTTCAAAAGCAGAAAACAGTCGTTCTTACTCGTATTTTTCTCCGGCGCCATACACAAAAGATGCACATAGTACCGACCGGCTCTCTTCAGGTACAGGTCATAACGCAAGATACCTTCTCCGCGTGCGGCGTCATCCTGCAAAGCATCACCGGACTTACCGGGTACCAGTCGCCAGCCCTGACAATAAGTGGTATTTTCAGCTTCCAATAAAATATTCTGCGGGTTGTTTGGTTGTGCGTAGGCTGCCATACTCCCGCAGAGAACGAATATTAATATCGATCGATAGCACATCATCTTTAGTGATTGTTAGTTAGCACTTTACCGGTATGACTCCAACTTCCCAACCTGCTCATATACGCTTTTCACTACCCCCAATTTTGCCTCACTCTCCGCCACTGCCCGAGTGGTAAACATCATCACACCACTGGAGCATCCGGCAAGACCGCCGAGCAGCACTTTTTGAAAATCCTGCTCCGAAACCACCGTTGGAGAATCGTGGGCCTGCACAATGGGCCAAACTTTGGGAAAAGTCCCTTCCTGAATGGCTAGTCGGTCGCAAAACCAAGCGATGTTTTCCTCGACCCAGTCGGGTTGACGTCCCGATCGTTGGTGGTAGACCATGGGAGAGAACACATCGATCGTTTCTTTCAACAGGTCGTAATCCAACCCCAGGATGTCTCTTCGGGCACCATTGAATTCATCGTCCGTCCAGGGGCAATGGTAAAGACCCAGGAGTGCTTGCGGACGAATTTCGCCAACGATTTTTTTCATTTCGGTGGCCCATTCCAAAATGATTTGGCAACGCCAGTCGCGCCATTTCGGCGCTACTTCATTAAGGATCCATTTTGCTTTTTCAGCAGTTGTTCCCGGGGGAATTTCAATTCGTTGGTCGTCCGAAAAGCGATGTAGGCAATGATCGCAGAAACAGGTTTCGAAGAGTATGGGTTCGGCTTCCTCAAACTGGGCGTGCCAGTGAACGTAATCCATCCAGACCCCGTCAAGGTCAAAAGTGGTCAGGAGATCTCTCAACTGGTCGAATCGATGTTGGCGAAACCCTGGTTCCGTCGGACAAACCCCCATGAACCAGGACGCTGCTTCTACTCGCTGCCCTTTTTCATCGATGGCCCAGGCTTCCGGATGTTCCTGAACGTAATTTTTGCCATTGAGCGTAGCAAATTCGGCAAAGACCTTGACACCCTCCGAACGGGCCCGCTGCATCATTTCAGGCCGAATGGATCCACTGTGTACAAAGATGGCATTGACCCCAATGTCGCGGAGCTGGATTCCCTTCTTCCAGAGAGGAGTTGGACTTCCGTAAATGCCGCGGATCTCAGGGGGTTGATGCGCGGAGGTGGCCGGGGGTTTTTCGACGGTATTGCAAGTCAGTAGCAACAACGTGAAGGCATAGAAGCTACAGAGCGGGATTCGGTTGATCATCACATTTTTTTAGGTGGTGCTCATTCGTGGAAATCAATGAACGGGCAGTACGAATCTACAAAATAAGCACGGATGGCAGATGGCATTGACCGTTTTTCTGATTCGAGTCAGAGTAGCGCGTGTCGTGTTTGTCCACTGAATCAAATAGTTGTATT
>JANQRV010000088.1 GCA_028284395.1 Saprospiraceae bacterium | reverse complement strand
GTCGATACAGGTGAAGTCGTGTAGTCCCTGGTCGAATTCTTCAGCCCCGGAGAGATTGGCCAACCTGGTCGAGCTGCTGTCGCCCCCACTCACCCATACTTCTTCCCGGAAGATGCCGCCGTCACTCCTGAAGACGCTGAAGTAAATATGATCGTTGCATACTTCCAAGTTTTCGATGGCGTCAAAACTGGGCCCTGGTTTGGTGTCAAATACCAGGCTGGTGCCGCCGGGGGTACCATCGGTTCGCCAAATTCCATTGCCTAAAGAATCCGTATTGGCGATGAAAAACAACTGATCTTGGAAGGCGAAAGTGTTGGTTACGTCCCCTTCGAAGCTACCATTGATTCCGGGGTTGAGATCCAAAACAAGTTCCGTTGTACCGGAATTTCGATCGTACCGCCACGGCTCGTGCCCGTGGATCTGATCATTGGGCGTGAAATACAACTCCTCCTCCTTGATAAAAAAGAATCGAACATCAGAGTCGCCGGTATTGTCGTTAAAATCGACAAATAATTTTGGAGTCGATTCATTGGCATTGAGCTGCCACAACTCCAAGCCGTGCGCCCGGTCGGTTGCAGTAAAAAAGAAAGAGTCATCGAGTATAGACACTGGAACCGGGGCCGAACCGGTCAAACCCGGAAAGAGGTCCGTGACCCTCGTCGTGCCTTCTGATGTTCCATCGGTGGCCCACAATTCCGGACCGCTGAGGTGGTCTTCAGCAGCAAAGTAAACCAGGTCATTAAAAGGTAATAAATAGCTGGGGTTGGAATGGGTATCAGGATTGATGTCTTTGACCAGTACCGGATCTTCGTTGGCTTGAACCGACCACAACTCCGCTCCGAAATCATGATTAGAGCCGTTAAAAAGGATCTTATCGCCCAAAAAAGTGAAGTTGGTGCCGAAAAGCAATCCGTTCATTTCTGAGAAGACTTGAGTACCCTCAGCGCTGCCATTGGTCTGCCAAAGTTGGAAACCATCATTTCGACCGGTAGTGAAGTACAAGTTACCGGAATCGGTGAATATGTCACGAGGGTAGCCAACCCGGGCTTCGCGGTAAATGCCGCCGATATCGATGGTATTTTCGGCCGTGCCATCTGTTTTCCAAAGGCTGATGCCGGTACCATCATCGACCCAAAAATACAATGCATCCAGCCCCGGCGTTAAATATCTAAAATCCGGCCGGTTTTGATCTTCCAGGTTCAAAACGGGCAAAGTGCCTTCTGCGGAGCCATCGGTACGCCAAAGCGTGTTGCCCGTCGTAAAGAAAAGTAGGTCTTGCCACGACACAAAACCAATGTCTTCATAAATGTTCGTAAACCTCGGAAAGGTCTGAATTATCTTTAGGTTTTCGGGATTTTGGTCGGTCGCCCACAAGCGCAGAGAATCATCCAGTCGAGCGACAGTGACCAACAATTCGCCAACAGCACCAATGAGCTGGGGAAAAAAGGGTTGGCCGTTGATCTCCTCGATAAAGACCTGGGTGCCATCTTCAGTTCCGTCACTAATCATGAGTTTTTGGCCGGTAAAAGGCTCCGTATCATTCTCGGCAATGAAGAACAAGTGTCCGGCCGCGGAGCTGAATTGTTGGATATTTGAACCATATTCTCCAGGTAGGATGTCCTTGACCAGTTCGATGGTCGAAGCACTGCGATTGGTTTTATACAATTCCCTTCCCAATTGGTTGCCGGTAACTGCGGAAAAGTAGATTTCCCCTTTGAAAACAATGTGATCTTTGAACAGTGACGAATTCGTAGCAGTATTGATGTCCCGGAGTAAGTTTTGAGATTGGAGAAAACTCACGTTCAGTACAAGCAATGGTAGTACCAGCCATTTTCTTGACAATACAGTCATGTTGCAGGTGATTTATATTAGTTATTTTCTACAAAGGTAAGTTAAAAATCACCTCAGTGAAAAATGTGGCCTATTGCTTCCAGAACTGGATCCAATTGGGGTTCTCAGCGTCCCCACGGTAAATGGCGATTTTGTGAAAACCGGTGGGTAAATGGGCAACGGAAAAGTAGGTTAATAAACCGGGCTCGTCATGGAATCGATGCCGGTGAAAAATATAAGTTAAATCCGTGTACACAGAATCATTGACCATAATCTTGTAATAGGAAGAAAAACAATCCAATGCCTTGGCTACATCTTCCTTGAGAAGCTCCCGATTGTCGAAGATGGATTCATTGTTCACATTGATGTCCAGCGCGGCAGAGACATCCTGCACCAGTGGATTAAGATCCGGACAGCGCTCTTCCAAAACCGAATTTTCGTAGATGTCGTAGAAAAGAAACAACTTGATGTAGTCGTCTTTTATGACATCGGATTGAATCATATCCTGAGCCACAATTTCTCTTTGTTCCTCCCTCAGGTTTTCGTATTCACCATAGCTCAATTCATATTGATTCCGCCACATCGCGGGGTAATACAGGTGTTCCGTACGGAAGTCAATGCCCAAAAACTGAATCACCAAAGCTGCCAAATAAACCAGAAAGACCACCGTGATGGACCTTCGATTAATGTTGCTGGCAAAAATGTAGTAAATGGAGCGATAAAGAAAACCCAGGCTGGTAAAACTGACAAACTGGCTCCAGCGATAATAAATAGCTACCCAATACCGGTTCTTGATCCGCTTGAGTCCACCGGCGGTAGCGTAATCCACCACCTTGAGAAGTGCACCCAGGAGATAGATGCCCATAATGGTAAAGATCAGACCCGACCAGAGGAATTCCGGGATACTACCAACTGGGGTATAGAAATCGACCTCATCGTGTAGACGTCCGAGTAAACCTATTTGAAGCAAAAAAACACCCAATGAAATGGCCGCAAATAAAAAGAGAAAAGACAAAGCAAAGATGGAGCTGCACCAGTTATCCAGTCGGACGATCAAACCCTCGGCATCCAGTGATTCTCGCTGCAAATTCCGGGCAAAACGATCAGCAAAATTGAGCTTATCCGGCTGAATACCCTTGGGGTACGCGGAAGACAAGCCAATCATTCCGACCCAAAAACCACGCATTAGTAAGAGAATCACCAGATTGACCGTGATGATGCGGACACCGGTGATCAAACCGTTTATGAATACCTCTAAAAAAAAGATGAAGATATTGGCATTGGAGCGGCCCAACAAATACTGCAGCCCCCAGTCTTCCATAGCTTCGGGCAGTTGGAGCAAACCGATCAAGACAAAACCGGTAATCAGGAGCTCCATTTCCCAGCTGTTTTTCCGCAGTGGATCTAACCAATTTTTATTCGCCTGAGTATCTGAATCGTTTGGTGGCATAGTGAACGAAAATGATCCTCCGCAAATTTACGATTTTATATTCGGCAGCGCACTAATTCTTGTCAAGCCTATTCGTTCTCGCGTTTCCGCAATGGTAGCGACTTCACGCCCCATCAGGCGCGCAAGCGCTACTGCTTGCTCCACCAAGGCTCCGTTGGAGGTCGCCATTTCGTTATTCGGTAAATAGAAATTATCTTCCAACCCCACCCGGATATTGCCGCCCATCATAGCGGCTAAAGCGTTGAGCTGCCATTGGTTCCTACTGATGACGATCGATTGCCACATAGCGTTTTCCGGTACCTGCTTGATTTGATGCATCAAATTTTCGGGAGTAGCGGGAATTCCCCCCAAGACCCCCATGACGAGGCTGTAACAGGCATTGTCGGGAATAAGGCCCATGGATCTTAGAGGTTCTGCATTTCGAATGTGTCCGGTATCAAAGCATTCCATTTCGGGACAAATGCCGTGTTCATTCATCCTTTTTACCACCGTCATCATGGTATCAAAAGAGTTTTCGAAGACGCCGTTCCAGTAAAACTTTTGATGCTTCTTGGAATAAATTGCATAATTCATGCTCCCCATATTAAAGGCAGCCATTTCGGGTTTGGTGTGCGCCAAATGACCAATGCGCACTTCCAGGGGCACTCCGATTGCTCCGGTCGAATAATTGATGATGACATCCGGACAGCGACTGCGTACTTCCCGGGAGATGGCGGTAAAAACTTCCGGTCTCCAGCTCGGGGTGCCGTCGTCTTCCCGCGCGTGGATATGTACGATGGATGCACCGGCGTTGACAGCACGCAAGGCTTCCTCCCCCAATTCAACGGGCGTATAGGGAATGTACGGGCAATGCGCCCGCGTCGTAGCAGCACCCGTTAGAGCTGCCGCTATAATGATCTTGTCTTTATTCATTGTTGGTCAATTTTAATAGCCTAGGAAGCTTTCTTGTGTAAATGGATGTGAACCTTCCCCTTGGGACGATAAGTGATTTCGAAAGCGGGTTTTACATTGCTCCCAACCGGTAATGCCAGCCGAAATCGCTGTGTTACCATGGCAATTATAAAGACTGCCTCCATCAGGGCAAAGTTGATGCCGATACAGATTCTGGGGCCTCCCCCAAAAGGTAAATATGCGAAAGGGTGGCGCTTAATCTGCGCATTTTTTTCGAAGCGCTGGGGATCGAACTCTTCGGGTCTTTCCCAGAAGTCCGCATGCCGGTGAAGCAAATATGGGGAAAAAAGAATCGTACCGTTTCTTTTGATCGAATAGGGCCCCAGTTGGTCTTCCCGTTCCGCTCTTCTCGCTATGACCGGCACCGGTGGATACAGCCTTAATACTTCTTTGAAAACGTTGAGGGTATAGTTTAGTTTTGGAAAATCGGTCACGTCCGGAATCCGATCTCCAAGAACTGCCGTCACCTCGCGTTCTACTTCGGCTCTGATCGCTGGTTTTTCGGACAATACGATCCATAACCAGGACAAGGCGTTCGCGGTGGTCTCATGTCCGGCAATAAAGATGGTCATCACTTCATCTCTTAATTCGACATCGGTTAAGGGCATGCCCGTCCCTTCGTCTCTGGCATTGATCAACATTTGCAATAAATCCTCAAATTGCTCGGAACCCGATCTTCTTTTTTCGATGATGCCAAAGATGATCCGGTCCAGCGTCTCGATGTTCCGTTTATACTGCTGGTTAACTTTGGATTTGAAATGCCTAAGGAATTTGAAAGGGTACAAAAGACGGTTGTTCGTTTCCTTTAAAATGGGCGTAAACACATCGACGACCGTTTTGAACTCATCGTCCTTCAGGCCAGTGCTAAACAGGGTTTTAGTGACGACTCCCAGGGTAATCTCCATCATCTCCTGTTTGATGTCCAAAGGTTTCTTTTGTCGGCAATTGGATTCCCACCTTTCCAACATTTCCTGAATGGCGGTGATCATGATCGAAGACAAATTATTGATTTTCTTCTTGTGGAATTGCGGTTGCGCTAATGTTCTTTTGCGCTTCCATACCTCTCCCGTCGTAGTGAAAACGCTCTCTCCAATCACCTTTTTGATGATCTTAAAGCCCGCGGCATCTTTTGAATACTGTTTCACTTTGCTCGTCAATACATCTCGCACGTAATCCGGGTGATTAACCAAATAGAATTCCTCCTTCAGAAGTCTGAACTTTGAGACATCTCCATACTCATCCGTCAAACCGGATAGCCAATCCAGTCGATCGGATGCAGAAAAACGCCATAAGCTACCAACGTAAGGAAGCCCTTTAGGGCCTTGTGGTTCTAAAACTTGGTCCATTACAAGACTTTAGTTAAAAAAAACGATAATTTTAGGTAATATTACCTATTTTCATTTTTAATTACAAGCATTTGTTCGTTAACTTCATCATCGATGAGCACTAAAGAAAAGATCCTTCATCATTCATTGTTGATTTTCAACGAAAAGGGAGTTGGCCAGGTCTCGGCACTACAAATCAGCCAGGCCTTAGGCATGAGTTATGGCAATTTGACTTACCATTTCAAGAATAAAGAAGCCATTGTCTTAGCCTTGTATCGACAAATGCAAGAAGCATTGGAGGCGGCGATCGCAAAAACCGTTCAGCATATATTTGAGGAGACCTTCTATTTGAATCTGGTCAATCAATTATTTGAAGTTACCTGGAAGTACCGATTTATCTATTTGAATTTAAGCAGCCTGATGTTGCAGTACCGAGCCATTGGGGATTCCGAAAAAGCATATGCCGAACGCCGGTATAAGATCCTCACTAAAGCCAATGAGTATTTGATTCGAGAAGGGTATCTAAAACCGGAAATCGACATCGAGTACCAGCTCACCATCCATAATTTATCTCTGATTCTCTATTCCTGGATTCTAGATGCACAATTGTTTCACCCTGGGAAAGAAAAGGAGAAAATCCAGTATTACACGGCTCTATTTTATAATGCAACAATCCCCTGCCTTACACCAAAAGGATTGAAAAAACTCAATCAACTCAGGGCAAAAACGGTGACTGGATGACGGTTACTCCTCTTTTTCAAAGTCCTAAGAAAAAGGAAGATAGAATCCAAATGAAATTGGGTTCTGTGAATTGGACTTCGAGCCCTCTTTTCATTCGATTTCATTCTTATGACCGACGCCAATGGTCGGAAACCAACATTTGATTTCTTTGCGATAGGCTTCGTATTCACTTCCGAACCGTTGCAACATATCTTTTTCTTCAATAGGGCGCACAACCAACTGCCATAAAGTGGCTCCGATCAGCGTATAAACCAGTACATGAATGGACCCAAAGAGGATACTGATGCAGATGCCTTGGCCAATTCCCGCGATGGCCATTGGATTGCGGACGTACCGATAGGGGCCCGACAATACCAGTTTTTGGGTTTGATCAAGGGGAAGCGGAGTTCCCCCTCCACGGATGACCATTGTGTAGGCACTGTATAGGCCTAGAAAACTGAAAAGCGCGAACAGCAATAGCCCTACCAGTTGATTTTCCGCTACGATGACGGGCATTTCACCAAATGATTGTAAAATCAATACGGGGAATACAAGAAGTGTAATTGTCCAAACACAGATAATTTGAAGGATGGTCTTTAACCCGTTCACAAACGGGCCATTGGTTTTGGACTTTCTAAAAAGTCGTTTTTCATAGACCAGAAATAAGTTATAACACAGTCCGAGTATCATTACGGTTGTCGCTAAAAATCCGCCCTTCGTCAGTAAGGTTGCATTGATGCAATACAGGGTAGCAAAAGCAAATCCACCGAGAATTATGAAGCTCAGTTCTTCCTTTTCTCTATAGGCTCGGAAGATCGACAGTAGGGCAACAACGGTGAGGTCGGGAAGTAGAAAAGAGTTGAAGGCCATCTTACCAATGTCTGGAAACTGAAAGGCTTTGTAAAAGTCCTGGCTGATCAGCAAACCAATCCACCAAAGCGAAATCAGGGTCGCTTGCAATAAATAGGCAGTTCCCTTCATCAAAAAATCATCCTTTATATGAGCTAAGTTCCATCAATATCCATAAAATCTATCGGGTCCACAAGTTTCAATTCCCAAACAATTTCAAATCAACCGTTGCCGGGTCAATAGTGTCAGGAAAATTAAAGCAATCGAAATCACTGCCAGGGCAATGCCGACACCGAACCGGTCGGCCAACAGTCCGACAATCGGCGCAGCCATTGCTGCCACCAGTGTTTGGTAGGAAGATTGGGCCGACAATACCGAGGTGAGAATCCTATTTTCTACTTCATCCGCCAACAATCCGGTCAGGATGGGCTTCCGCAGACTCTCAATGATGTAAATTGTTACAAAAAGCAATAATGCCCATAGCCAGTACTCAAAGTGCATCAACAAGCCGCAAAACATACCACACCCAAGTCCCGTGAGTAAGGACTTATTGGGGATGTTCCGAAGTCCGCTTTCACTGAGTCGAATGGCCGATCGGGAGGCCCAAGAATTTAGGAGGAAGATGAGAGAATAAAGGAGCCCTACTACTAGTCCATTCTTTTTTGTCGTTTCTAATCCTCGCCACAGCGGTATTAACAACGCAATGTTGACCATTAATAATTGAACATAATCCTTAATGGTCTTCAAAAATGCCGAATGCAGCGCTGCTGAGTTTACAATTGTAAATACCTCCTTTTTCCGAATGGTCCTGAAAAAATTCGTGGCATTAGACAATACGGATGCTCCGGCTACTTGCCTTTTAGCAGCAAAGTTTAAACTTGACGGATAGGTGTAGATGTTTACAAAATTCAATAGATAGGGCACAATGGCCAATACATAGACCGACCGGTAAGAGCCGGAATAGAGAATCATCAACCCGGCAAAAAATGCGGAGATAGCCGACCCCATTTGTGACCAGGATCGCGTCTGGCCGTAGTAGGCCACCTTTTGCTTTTCCCAACCCTTTTCCCTCAGATAGTCCATGATCATACCCTTATGAGTTCCGGAACGAAAGGCGTCGCCTACTCCAATGAGAAAAGTTGCCAGTAGCAAAAGAAAAAAGTCGTACGAAACATAGTAGATCAAAAAGGCCACTAGATAAATACCAAAAGCAGCAACCAGTGAGTATTTTCGGCCATAGGTATCGGCCACCAGTCCGGAAGGAACTTCGGCCACGTTGATGGTGATTTCCCTTACGGCGTACAACACGCCAATTTGTGTAAAGGAAAGACCATTTTCCAGAAAATACAATAGGAGAAATGCATCGTAAAACCGAAGGTTTTTCAAAAAACCATAGGCACAGAACTTCCAGTATTGGCGGTCTTTTATGAAGTTTGTTGGCATGTCTTTGTAGTCTACAGAAATTTACGCAATTCTCCGATGGAGCAAAAACCTTTCCCAGCCTATTCATTGATCGTCAAAATATATTAAGCCGAAAGGCAGTAATTTTATGCAACAGTGTTACATTTTTAAAAAGAATGGTTATTTTTGCAACGATGGTTCAAAAAATTTACAGTTATTCACAAATACCCTTATCTTCCCACGGCTTTTGGCAGGAGGTCATTTTGTGAATTAGTTAAAACTAAGAACACTATGAAAAATTTTACTTCAGTTCTGCTGTTTTTGGCTTTGATAGCCTTCATGGGCTGCCATTCGCACCCAACGGATCCTCGATTAGAAGAAGCATTTCAATTCCATAAAGAAGCATTGGCAGTTAATAAGGCCATCCAGGATCAATTACAATCCATAAAAAACGACTCCCTCAATGTAGTAAGTCAACTCCAGAAGCGACTACAGGTCTGGGAAGAGAATCTGGTAGAAGTACCAGGGTTCGAACACGATCATGATCACAGTCATGGCGGGCATCACCATCATCATCACGGGACAGAGGTCGAAGTCACTCCCGAACATATGATCAATATTCAAAAGGAATTTTTAGACTCCATACGGGTCATTCAACAAGAAGTTCAATTATATTTGGGGCAATAATTCTTTTTGATAATAAACTGTGCAGTATGCTTAGTATCTCTTGTCAATTACTATTGTTCCTTTCCCTTTGGAGCCCAATAACCACTCAGCAAGAAAAGTCAGAGTTTGATGTAGCCCCTCCGGAATACCTCGAAATCAAGTGGAGCGACCTGGCTAGGATTGACTTCGAAAACAAATACAGCGAGGAATTGAAACAAGAGATGCCCTACCCAATCTTCCATGAGAGCATAAAGAAGTTGGATGGCAAAAACGTCAGCATCTCGGGATACGTCATTCCCTTGGAAGAGTCTATTGAAAGAACGGTCATTATTTTGTCTGCCTATCCCTTCAGTGCTTGCTTTTTCTGTGGTGGAGCCGGCCCGGAATCGGTGATGGATGTAAAACCTAAGAATCCATTTAAGAGATTAAAAATGGATAATCAAATTACTGTAAAGGGAAGATTACAGCTGAATTCGGATGATCTGTATTCTTTGTACTATATCTTACATGACGCGGAATTTGTGAAGTAAGCTTTACCCAGACGCTTACCTAATAAACAAAACAGTCCACAGCCACCCTTTAGATGACGGAGGAAAGTATGACTTTCTTGAGTCGGCTTCTTCCCCTTGTCTTGATCTTTTTTTTCTGTCTGATGCAAAAGGCGCCACTCCTGTTTTCGACTGCTTCAGACGTGAACCAAGACACGGTGGGACGATCCGATACAGAACTGAAGTCCAAATCCCTCTACGACGAAAAATTTCTCTACATTGGTGCATTCTGTACGGATTCTACGGGTACGAAAGGCATTCGGGTACAAGACCAGCATTTCAAAAAAAAATGTACCAGCTATTCAAGGAAAACTCCGAACTTACAGTCGGGCAATTGCGAAAGGCAATTCCAATGGATTGGTACCATGACATGTTGGAAGGTGGCGATGACTATATCGTGTTATCCAATGTGGCGCCCATCCAGGGAAAATTTACGCTTTTCGCGCCAATACATGAAACAGATCAAGTGGTAGTGGAATATTGAACAAACTGAATATTCATGAAAGTATTCCGAAAAAATCTTACGCTATTTTGTGCCGCGACTTTGATTTTGGTATCGCTCGACTCGATACGAGGTCAGCATCTCCCCGATCTTCCCGAACCCCGAAGCCGTAGCGAAGTGGAATCGG
>JANQRV010000252.1 GCA_028284395.1 Saprospiraceae bacterium | reverse complement strand
CCTTTGACGGTGTTACAAAAATCCTCATTATGCTCTGGCATAACTCCGGTTTTTGCGCCTTGTCAAAGAAAAAAATCCCCTCGATCAGAATCATAAACCCAATTTGATCCCTTACTTAACTGTACTTTCTTTGGCAACTATTTTGCTACTTTAGCTTCATTGAAACAATATTAAGCGAATTATGTCAAAGAGTACACCTGCAAATAAATTTCAAAAATCCAACTTTGGGATGTATCTGGTAGTCGGCATTCTTTTTTTAATGACTGGTATCCTTAATTTCTTCCTGGAAAATGCGCTAAGTGGCATTGCCGGGGCACTATTTCTCTTAAGTGCCGCTTTCTGGTTTTATGCCTATTCTTTCCATAGAAGTCGGGGGTTCATCGAATTCGAGCCCGCGGCCATCAAAATTCACGAACCCGGCTTTCCCGGTAGCCGCAGGTATGAAGTTTCAGAAATTGCGTCTATTGAGGAACAAAAGCATTTCTACTTGATCAAAATGAAGAATGGGAAAAAGCGCAAAGTGATGTACGGTAGCATTGCCAAAGAGGAAAAAGATGCCTTTAAAGAGGCAGTCAATGCCTTGTCTTCGATGTTGTAGCCGCATTAGCGAGATCAAAGCAACTCTATCTCCAAATTTAAAGCTGAATCAATCGCCGGGTCCGGGCGCTCTCATAAACCGCTTCCTGAACCAATAGGTTTTGGAGGTATGCTCGTCCATTGTTTTCAAAAGGCAAGTTATGGAGCAGGGAGTCAACGAAGTGCCGCTGGGTAAAATAGACGCAGTCACCGGCAAAATTCTTGTTTTGATGGGTGTATGGCAAATCCTCTTCCTTTTCTCCCAACCTTTGCAGGGTGACGCTGCCGTCCAGATATAATCTTATGCTTCCGGCATTTCCCTCGACCAGCATTTCCCCAAAAGTGTAGCGCGCATTGTCAGAATTGGGTTCATTGTACCGATTGGCGTCCAGCGTGCCTCGTCCTCCATTAGCAAAGTAAAAGAATAGCATTCCGGCATCTTCACCGGCAATGTGCGGGTTTAGACGACGGAGATCGGCAAACACACCTTCGATTTCTCCACCGAGAAATCGGAACACATCAATGAAGTGTATGCCAGTTTCATAGATGAGTAGTCGCGGCATGGTTCGGAAATAGGGCTGGCGACTCAAGTAGGCGTCTTCGGGCCAGCCGTCACCCATGCGCATTCGAAAGTAAAAGGAATGCAACTGCTCTCCAATGGCCCCCTGCTCCATGAACCTCTTAATTTGGCGATACCAAGGTTGGAAACGAAAGTTTTCGTGTACCATAAAACGGATGCCGGCAGCCTCGGCAGCCGCCACCATTTCTTCCGCTTCGGCGATGGTCGGGGCCAGCGGCTTCTGACAAATAATGTCTATTTTCCGTGTGATGGCGACCCGGCAAATCTCCGCATGCGTCTGAGGTGGTGTGATGATGTCTATCACGTCAAATTCCTCCGCATCGAACAGTGCTTCCACCTGCCCATATACCTTGGGGATGTGGTGTATATCAGCCAGTACGCCAGCCTTTTCTACATCCAGATCGCAAAGAGCAACCAAATCTACTTCCGGGATGCGTTTCCAGGCTTCCAGGTGAAAACCGGCAAAATAGCCCGCGCCAATACAGGCAACTCTAATTTTCTTCATTTTTAAGAAATTGATCGTAATCCTTGGTCATTGCCCATTTATCAAACTCGAAGCCATCTTCCCGCATGGAAAAAGAAATGGTGTGGAGACCCGGTTGCTGAATATCCAAATAAATCTGTCGTTCAACACCGCAATGAACTTCCTTTGTTCTTTGTTTGCTGGCCCACGTCCATTTGTTTTTTCCCTGGCACCACTGCATGCGGCGACCACTTTCGGGCCAGGTACCGTCAATGCCAACGTGAATGCCATTGTCTTCGCTTCCCGTGGAGTAGGCCCGAACCCAGACAAAGTACTTGCCGGTATTTTTGAAATGGACCTGATAATTTAAGATAGCTAACTTTCCGGGTTCGTTGGAAAAGTTCTCGCCGGCGATCAGCTTCTCGTCGTGATTGGTTCTGGTATCCGGCAGTATTTCGAGGTAGGCCCCTCCACTAGCTGTCGCAAAGTGGGGCTCGTCAATGTCCGGCTTTATTTCGATTTTTGATTTTTCGTCGATTCGATACCATTTCCGGACGTTTGTGGCCTCTTGGCTCGTGAAGGCTTCCGCCTCAACCAGGACCATTCCTTCCTCTTCTGTGGTCAATGCTTTCCTGCTGGTGCTGCAGGCAAAACAGAGTAAACCGATGGCGATCCATCCAAATAGTTGTTGCATAAGTTGTTTTTTAGTCCTTTAATAACTCAAGCCCTGATCCGCTTTTACCCTTAGCCACAAGGTAATCGCCAGGAGGTTTAGTCCGGCAGCAACATAGAAGAAATAGTCGACCGACCCCGTCCAATCGGTGAGATACGGAAATGCCAGAGCAGTCAAAAAGGAACCGAGGTTCCCGGCCATATTCATGGTTCCTGAGACAGCACCTGCGTTCTTCTTGCCAATATCCACACAGAGGGCCCAGGACGGCGATAAAGTCATATCGACGCCAAAAATGGCAATACTCAAGAAAAAGACAGCGCCAGCGGGTGTATCCATAAACAAACTACCGACCAACCCAACAGCTGCCAAAGCAAATCCAAGGATGGCGGGTAATTTTCGGGATCGGTTCCAATTGCCTTTTCTAAAGATGGCGTCGACCATTCCGCCGGACACCCAGTTTCCGATGGCCCCGGCAATAAAAGGAGCGACTGCGTACCAACCGGCTTCCATGGCGTCTAATTCATACTTGTTCTTCAGATAGGGAAACAGCCAGGTCAATGCAAAAAAGTTGGTGAAATTACTGCAAAAATATTGGCCCACTGCCGACCACATATTTTTGGAGGCCAGCAATTGAGAGGAGGTCAGCTGCTCCGTAGTACCGGTATCTTGTTGTTGGCGATGCGCCAGGATGTATTCCTTCTCTTCTTGGGACAGTCGATGATGAGTTTCCGGAGAATCGCGAAAAAGCCACCACCAGACGATGGCCCAGATAACGCCTACCCCACCCAGGATCAGGAAGGTCATTCTCCAGCCGTAACTACCGATCAACCAGGCTACCAAGGGTAATGCGAAAGCAGCCCCCAGCCTTGAGCCCGAAAAATTTAGACCTAGAATCAGTCCTCTTTCTCGGAGGGGGATCCACGAGAAGATCGCTCTCGACATGCCGGGAAAGGCACCGGCTTCTCCGACGCCAAATAAAAAGCGGATCGTGATCAGGGAAATGAAATTCCAGGCGGCTCCGGTCAATGCAGTCAATGCGGACCAAAATGAAACGATGCCCGTCAAAATAATCCGGGGTCCGAACCGATCGGCAAGAATTCCACTCGGCACTTGCATTAAAGCGTACCCCAATGCAAAGGCGGAGAGGACCCAGCCCATGGCCTTATCGCTTAGATGCAGATCTGCGGCCACCGGGTCTTTGGCCACGGAAATACAAATTCGGTCGATGTACAGCAAGAGTGCTAGTAAGAACATTCCGGCAGCCACCCAATGTCTGCCTTTGAAAAAAGTGGCCATATTTTATGTGACGATTAGTTTTTCGTTTCCATGGCAATCACTCTTGCTGGTGCGCCATCTCCGTCTGCAATCTTTAATGGTAAAGCAATCAATAGGACTTCCGGGCGCTGGATCTGATTGAGGTTGGTCAGTCCCTCAATGATGATTACGCCTCCATTCAGTAATATAAGGTGCACTTCGGTTACCTCTTCAAGGTTGTTGACATCCGCTACCGATGGGGGTTCTACGCCCAACATCTTAACTCCATTGGCAACGCACCACTCGGCCAGTTCTACACTGATCCGGGGCAATTCATCGCGGTATTTCGGCAAGGACCGATACTGGTTCCAATCGGTGTGCAACAGAATGCTATCGCCTTTTTGAAAGCCGGTTGCCACGGACCCTAAGTCCGCTACGGTCAGGAGTTGTTGGGGAACTGAAATGGGAATTGAAACGACCCACGCTTTACCCACCAACTGGTCCGGTTCGAATTGGTCGATCGTCTGATCGGAAGCGCCGAAGTGCAAAGGGGCATCCATGTGGGTACCGGCATGGGAATAAAAGTGGAGATTCCTGCTGTTCCAGCCATTCTTTTCAACGGTCGTATTGATTTCGGACCGATAACCCGGCATGCCTTCCACGTACGGCATGGTCAAGTCGATAATGTTGTAATTGGCTGGATCGAGCATGATGCTATTTTATTAGTTTTTGATTCTCATTCTATTCCCTGAAGGACCGCACTGGTTACTTCTGCGGTCGTCGCTTTGCCTCCCAGGTCGGCAGTAAGAACGCCGGCACCGGTTGCTTTGCCAATGGCGGCCATGATATCCTTGGCTGCTTCTATTTCGCCCACGTGTTCCAGCATTTGGGCTGCCGACCAGAACTGTCCAACCGGATTGGCAATTCCGCGTCCGGCAATATCCGGAGCCGAACCGTGAATGGGCTCGAACATACTGGGATAATCGCCCTCCGGATTGATGTTGCCGCTACCTCCTAGTCCCAAACTCCCCATAATGGCTCCTCCCAGGTCGCTGAGAATATCGCCAATCATATTGGTGGTCAGGATCACATCGAAATATTCGGGATGCAGGACAAAGTTTGCGGAAGCAGCATCGACGTACATTTTCCGGTATTGTACATCCGGGTATTCGTCCGCGACTTCAGCAATCACCAGATCCCAGAAGCCCAGGGTGTAGATCAGCGTGTTGGATTTGGTCACATTGGTCAGGTGACCGCGCCGCTTGCGGGCCAACTGAAAAGCATAGTGTGCAACGCGCTCCGTACCGGCCCTGGTAAAGGTACTGGTATCGATGGCCAATCCCTCCGGTCTTTCCGGATATAGCATGCGACCGCTCTGGACGAATTCACCTTCATTGTTTTCGCGGATGATCACAAAATCGATGTCCTCTTCCGTTTTGCCCCGTAGTGGACTCTGAATACCCGGGAAAAGTTTGACCGGTCGGTAATTGACATATTGTTTAAATGCCGTCCGGACTTTATTGGTGTAGTCTTTAAAGGGGAGCCGATCGTCTACATCCGGCAAACCCACGGCGCCAAAGAAAATGGCATCAAATCCCCGTAATTCTTCCAGGGCTCCATCCGGCATGAATTGACCGGTTTTCAAATAATGGCCTGCGCCGTAGGGGAAGGCCTGTTCCCGAACCGTAAATCCGTGTTTTGATGCGGCGGCCTGAACGACTTTCATCCCAGCGGGCACGATTTCGTGGCCAATTCCGTCGCCATTAATGACGGCGATCTGATATTCCTTCATTAATTATTGATCTTTTTGATTAATACAGTCCAATCTTTGGTCTCATCGGCTGGTGGCATACCGAAGTTTAATACCGAACCCTTGCTACTGATTCGGTCAGAACTTCCAATGAATTCTCCGGTACGTGGATTAAACCAACGACGTTCGAACTGCCCCTCTAACCCTGACACGGTGGTTGATTTTTCTCCCATTTTTTGGTAAATGACGTATGCGTCATCTTTCTTGCCCAGCACGTAATCCGAATTGCTTTCGGTGAGATCGTCCATCGGCTCCATTTCCCAATAGGGTATCTTGCTTTCCCGGAAAAAATCGAGCAAGTAGCGGCTTTGATCCCACATTTTATCGCGACTTCGCCAATCCTGACAGCTTAAATCCGAATGCTCGTTTTTGTACCCAAAGTACCATTCGATGCCCCAGGCGCCCGCCATGAACGCACCCCAGAGGGCATTTTGACGAGCGTTGTCGTGCTCCGGGTTGAGTCTGTCGGGAAGCAGTGAATATTGAGCATCTCCAGGTTCGTCAACAGCCATGGCCCAGTTTTTACGCGTTTCTTGTGACAGCTTCCGCCATTTCAAAACGGCCCGATGAACATTGCCAAAGTCTCGGCGATTCGTTTGAATAGAGAGGCCGGTGTACTTGGAATCAGGTCCCAGTATGTCGTAGAAAGGCTGTCCATTGTGAATCACTACGTGATGGCGATAAGGGTCGTGGTCGTAGAAATACTGAGCGCACGCAAGCCTCTGAGTAGTCGTCTGCCAGGGGGTGGCGTGGTTTTCACCTTGCCATTTCCCATTTTCTTCTCCAATGTTCCAGTTCAATGCCATGTGATGACCAAATCGGGCAATCAGTTCCCGGTAGTAAAGCTTGCGTTGAGCCCCTACATCGCCATTGTCCAATAATCCCTGATTTTCGGCTTCGGAAGTCTTGAAATGTAAGAACATACCATTGCGTTCACCATGGGCAAACACCATTTCCCATTGGTCCATTTTAGATACGTCGATGCGCTCGTAATTGTCGTAACTTACATAAGGAAACACATTTTTGTCGTCGCCGGCAATGTTCAGGGGAAGAAAAGAAAATACGTTCATACCTTTCGACGCCAGATAGTTGATGGCACCGATGAGGCCCTTGCCTTTGCCTCCCTGCCAGGAAGGGTCGCCTGTATTCCAATCCTTGACGTGCGGTTCCCAGGTTTTGATCAAATCATCCTTGTGGCCATCCGTTTTGAAATCGCCGTCAAAATCGGCATACGACAAGAGGTTCTCAGGAGCGTCGGCCCCTGCTTTCAGAAAGTATTCACCGGTTTCGGCAAATTGCAGGTAGGGTTTATTGACGTATTGCAATCTTCCTTTGGCCCTCAGATCCGGAGCGGTTTTATCGGTTGCTCCAACGGTGAACTGCCCCCGTGTTCCGTCCATGAATTCGGCGCTGTGACCGGCCATCCGCTCATCGGCCACGGCAACATTCGGGCCGCGGCGAAAGGAAACCTCATAAGTCCACTCCCCGGTACGATCGGGTGCGAAATGAACTCGCCATTTATTCCCTTTGGTGGCGGAAGTTTCAGCTGCGTTGCCATCTGCTGCAAAATAACCGGGCACCAGATAGGTTACATCCCGGTGCCGGAAAGTCACATTCAGGCGATAATTGAGGAAGGGATTATAAGTGTGGTCTTCCGAAGTCTCGGGCCCCTCAAAAGTAAGGGTAATGTTGTGCCATTTTTTTAATTCTCCACTGATTGCTGGCTTCGTAGACTGGGCAGTGATCAGCAATGGCATCAGGAAACCCAGCAGCAAGGATAGGTTTTTCATTGTAAAAGTCGGTTTTTTTGTTTTTCAGCGGCAATTTGCAATAAAAATGCTAAGAATTGTAATACAAGTGTTCATAAGTTTAGTGCAAATGATTCAAATTTGCACCAATTGTGAGTTAATATAATTCTTCCCATCGAACGGTTTTCCCCGTTTCAGCGGCGATTTTAGCTGCTTCCAGGATTTGCATAACGACCCGGTTGTTCTCCAAAGCGGACACATCGAAGGGGTCGATCTTTAGATCCTCTTTGATCACCTTAGTCAGAAAGGCAAAAGGATCTTGTTGTCCATTCGGTAAGGGGGTGGCTGTTTCCAAATATGGTCCTTCTTTTTCGTCTTCTAAGATTTCCATTTCCCGCCCGTTTTTACAGAAGACATAGCCGGTCTTTCCGTAAATTTGCATGTCCTTGCGATTGTGCGACCAGTTCCAGGAGGCATTGATGTGAATCTGTGCTTTGGGGTAGGTCAGAATAATGGTCGCTTCATCTTCTACTTTTGGATATAAATCCGGCTTAATCTGTTGGGTGACGCATGAAACCGTCAACGGTTCTTGTCCTTTCATTAGCCAGGTGGACAAATTGGCGCCGTAACACCCGAAATCCGTTAGTGCTCCTCCCCCATTCAAAACCGGGTCGGTAAGCCATTCTAAAAATTCCTCATTGCACCCGATCTCAATGGGTCCCGGATGACCGGTATTGAAAACAATCCGTCTGATGTCGCCGAATTTGTTTTCCTGGTGGGTCATTTTGTAGGCATCATAATTGCTGCCATACCAGGATGTCTCGTAGTTTGTGAGTAGATGAATGTCGTGTTCCTTAGCCAATTTGATCATTTGCTGGGTATGTTCCCAATTGACGGCCAGGGGTTTTTCGACCATAACGTGGATGCCGCGGGGTGCACAAAACGCCACGACGCTTAAATGATCTATAATTCGATTGAAGGCAGTCACGGCTTCGGGTTTAACGGCTTCCACCATTTCTTCAATGGTTTCATACACCAAATCCATGGAATAGCCATGTCGTTCGGCATAACGTGCAGCCAATTCCCGATTGGGCTCCACGATGCCCACTATTTCGATGTCCCCAAAATCTTCCCGCCCCAGGATCCAATGTACGTGGGTGTGGACCAGGCCGATCACTCCTACTTTCAGGGGCTCTCCCTGATATGTATAGGTATCTTCTTGCAAAACGGGGGATTCGTCGACCGTTTTTTCCGCTTCATTGCTGCTGGGCATGGTGCAGTATGTTTGTGTAAAAAAGATAAGTAGAAAAAGGCAAATTAGATGATGTCGTGGCATTTTAAGTTTAATTTAAGGTGACAAATGAGCAAACAAAAATAAATCACTAACTTTAAAACGCTATTTGAGTTTTACGACTGTTCCAATATGACCTACAATTTTTTCCTCCCTTGCCGCGCTTTAAGTCCTTATATTCAATTCTTTGGCTTATTGGAACAATATGACGACTTCACTGGCCAAAAAACCGACCTCATCCCTCCCTACCCTTGCAAAGGTCTGATTTTTTCGCTGGTCGAGCGTCCTCCGGTCCTCATTCAAAACAGCGATTTTCGCATACAGGCGGTAGAAGGATACATCATGCCTCAGTGTACGGAAAGCTGGCACATGAAAATCACGGGCAACTTCCGTTTCCTCGGCGTTTTCTTCCGGCCCGGGATGTTTCGTCATTTCTTCCCGATTCCCGCCGCTGAAATCACCAATCAAATGCTGAGTTTTGAGGAAGCCGGACTCAAGGATATGGTACGTCTGCAAGCCAGGATGCTAGAGATCGATTCGTTAAGAGAACGGTTGAATTTAATTGAGCGGTCGCTCCTATTTCGATTGAAGGGACTGCGTTTTAAACCTACTTTATCGGATAATGCGCTGAAGATCGTCCAGCAAAATGCGGGCATTAAGATTGATCACCTCACGGCAACCCTGGGCTTTAGTAGCCGGTATTTTCGAAAGACTTTTGCGCGCGACATTGGCGTTTCGCCCAAGACATTTCTCAAGATCGTTCGCTTTAACAAAGCATTCGAGATGCTGAAGTCGGGCAGGTTTGCTAAGTTGTCGGATATCGCCTACCGGCTTCAGTATTTCGACCAATCGCATTTCATCAGAGAGTTTCGACATTTTACGGGAACGACGCCCTTTCAGTTCTCTAAAGAACAACACGCATTGCACAATAAGATCTACTGGCGGGACGACGGATTAATAACCCTCTAAACGCCAGGAGTTCCGTTTTTTCCTATTTTTTGCAAAGATCTTGCTATTTATTTGTATTTGCGCAGGTTTATACTTAGCACTTTTTATCAATATGTGACCAGCCCTGTATATAGCTCGGAAAACCTCGATCTGAAAACTATAAGGATACCCTCCTACTGGGATACTTCGATCGCGGATTGGGTATCCTTTTTCCCATCTTAAGTAAATGATAAGCAGGTTGTAACTGCCCGCTTAATGACGGTATCTGGTAAAATAATGGAACAATCAGGTAATTTTCAGCATGATTATGTCAATCGATTAAAGGTCATTTGTAGATACTACATCTAAAGTTGACAAGATGAAATTCGGTTACCGGAAATTATACATTGACGGACAATTGTCCGATGCTTCTCACGGGGCTTCATTTGAGGTAATTTGTCCTGCTGACGAACAGCCAATTGCAAGCATTGCCTGGGCAGATCGGGCGGACGCCGAACGAGCATTGGCGAGTGCTCAACGTGGATTCGAGTCCTGGTCTAGACTGCCTTTGACGGAAAGAGCAGAATGGATTGGAAAGCTGCGTAATGAATTGATAAAAAACCGGGATCTTCTCCGCGAAAGCATCATGTATGAGATGGGAAAAGCCTGGGAAGGAACGGACGAAGATCTGACCAGCATCATCGACTCTTTACAATATTATGTAGAGGAGGTTCAGCAGATAGCCAACGTCGCGATTCCGGATCGTGAAGGCAGTCACCGGCATTGGATCGTTTCGCAGCCACTCGGAGTAGTCGTGGCATTTCTGGCTTATAATTTTCCATTGCTCAACCTGGGGTTCAAATTGGGGCCCGCACTTGCTGCCGGTTGTTCCATCATCATCAAGCCTTCTGAATTTTCTCCGCTGTCTGCTTATCTCATTGGCGAAATATGTGCTGACATAGATTTTCCTCGCGGTGTCATCAACATTCTTTGCGGTGAGGTGAAAGAAGTCGGCGTCCCTCTTTGTGAAAGCACGATCCCCCGGTTAATTACCATGATCGGTTCGACGGTAACAGCACAGAAACTGATCGCGCAAAGTAGCAAAACATCCATTAAGAGGTACAGCATGGAATGTGGCGGAAACGCGCCCTTTATTGTGTTCGATGATGCCCATTTGCCAACGGCGCTCGATCACGGTACGGCACTTAAGATTGGCAATTCCGGACAAATTTGTGTGGCCCCTAACCGCTTTTACATCCACAAAAATATCATTGACCATTTCCTGGAAGGAATGATCGAGCGCTTTAAAAAAGTAAAAATCGGATTCGGAAGAGAAAATGCACCGGACATGGGTCCGCTGACCAACCGGCGATCCATAGTGAAAGTTACACAAATTGTGGAAGAAGCCCAGAAACAAGGTGGGGTGCTTTTGCATGGCGGACGGGCATTGGATGGTCCCGGATTCTATTTTCAACCCACCGTCATCGTGATGAACGATCCACATGCCGCAATTCTTCAAGAGGAAATCTTTGGCCCGATCGCTATCATTGTGCCGTTTTCTTCTAAGCATGAAGTATTGGAATTGGCCAACAATACGGAGGCCGGCCTTGCCTCTTACGTGTATTCCGATGATGATGAAAAACTCGAATACTTTGCCAAGAACCTCCAATTTGGCGAAGTGCATCTCAATGGATTGAAGTTTGACATCTATCTTCCACATGGAGGCATCAAAAACAGTGGCATTGGCGTGGATTGCTCCCCGGCAGCCCTGAATGATTACTTGATAAGAAAACGGGTCACCCAAGCCATTCTTTAAGCGGAACCATCGTTTCAGAAGCTGCTACAGCTGCTATTAAACCCTCATAGATCTCCTCTTAGTTAAGTTTGTTTACCTGGATTTCAACTAAACAAAAACTCAACAGTTTAAATTTTGGGCCTCAATAATCCTGCTCCTTTGCTAAAATTTGCAGATATTGAATACTAACAATCAAGTGCTTATAAAGCAAACATAGTTCAATCAATGAAAAAGCCAACTAGACAATCTTTATTGCCGACCTTAACATCGCTATGGATTCTAGCTTGTTCTTTTCTATTGATAAAAACAGCGGCAGCATCTCCTGGTCAACCGGAAATGTCATTTGCAGAAGCCCAAAACCTGCGCTATAGTGACCCGGACAGTGCCATTCTAGTTGTAGGACTTTTTTACGAAAGGGCCATCGCCACTGCCGACACTGCTTTAGCCATCGAATCTTTAATGGAATTGGCCTGGGTGTATGGTCACCAGGCGGATTATAAGCAGTCTTACGACCGGTTATGGAAAGCCCTCCTGCTGGCCGATCATGCCAAAATGGAGCAAAGGACCGCCAATATTTATCGGGCCATTGGTCGTTATTACAGCTTCTACAACCGTCGGGAAAAGGCAATGCAATATTTGAAGAGGTCGCTTTCGATCAAGAGAAACCTGGTCGACAAGGGCGAGTTAAATCCGTCTAACCTGGTGCAAAACTACCATGCGATCTGCGCAACCTATCGCGAGATGGATGAGCCCGAACTGTCGAAAGTCTATCTCGATAGCTGTTTTCTCTATCATTCGTCTACCGGAAGTAAGATCAATCGGGCTTTTTTGGAATTCGAGCAAGCCGTTATCTACAATTCAGAACAAAGATACGATGAGGCATTGGCCAACTTCTCGCGGATCTTGCCCTGGTTTGCCGAAACGAATCCGGGATACCAGGTCCTGGTTTATACCTACCTGGGAGACACGCATAAATTTCGACAGGACTTCGAAAAAAGTGAGGAGTGTTATCAAAAGGCACTTTCCTTGTCCTCCACCCATAACAGTCATATTGATTTTACGCCTTTGGTTCACGAGCGTTTAGCAAGTTTGTACTTCAGCAACCGGGAATATCTAAAGGCCTACAGCAGCCTGGAAACTGCCAAAAATCTCGATGCTGTCTTTTTTGACAGCCGCAGTGAGAACAACCGGCCACTGCTGGAGATTCAGGATGCATTCCGGACTACCAAGGAAGAGCAGGAACGCATGCTGAAGGAGAGGCGGCTGGCGGAACTGGAACAAGAAGAGAAAGTCCGATTTCTCGAACGCGCCTTGCTGCTCGGTTGCATCGCCTTTTTAGTGTTGTTTGGTCTGCTGTATTTTAACCACGTCAGAGCCAAACACCGTTCTGAAAAACTGGTCATCGAACGGCAAAGAGAACTGGAAGTTCAAAAAGCGAACGAAATAGTTGAATTAAAGAACAAGGAATTAGCGACCTCTGCCCTTAAGCTGATCGAAAAAGATGCGTTCATGGATCGCCTGAAAGAACAATTATCTCAGGGCAAAGGGGATGTAAAGCGACAGGAAATAAAACAAATCGTCCGGTCCATTTCCAACCACAATGTTGAAAACTGGAAAGAATTCGAAACCAGGTTTGTCGCCGTTAACGAGCGATTTTACGAAAAGTTAAACCACCGATTCCCAAAGTTGACCCGGGGAGAATTAAAATTATGCGCACTGGTCAAATTAAATTTTTCTAGTAAGGAAATGTCCAAACTACTTGGTATCTCGCTCGAAAGTGTCCACACCACCCGGCATCGGCTCCGGAAAAAACTGAATCTATCGAGGGATACCAATTTGACCGAGTTTATAGCCAATGTTTGAGTAGCAAAAACTTTATAAAACCGAATCTTATGAAGTTGGTCTTAAAAAAACCGAACAGCTTTGCCAACCAACGTTTTGATCTAAGTTGCAAGGAAAGTCCTTGCTTGGATTCGTCCTGGCACTATCATGCCCAATACGAGCTCCTCTATGTTTCCAAGAGTTGCGGCATCCGGTTTGTGGGCGATAGCGTCTCTCATTTTTATCCCGGCGATTTGGTGCTGGTCGGGCCATACCTGCCACATCTTTGGCGCAACGACCCTTCCTTTTACGAAGGCAAACGTTCGGAAAAAATAAAGACCGTTGTCTTAAAATTTTCGAGAGACTTTATTGGAAAAGGAACCTTTGACCAACCTGAATTTCGCAGCATCAGCCTGTTGCTGGAGCAATCCAAATACGGCGTCTCCTTTGGGCCAAATATCGGTAAGCAACTACATCGTGAACTATTAGGGATCATCGAATTATCACCGGCAGAACAGCTCATCAGATTGCTCAACCTACTGCGCCGCCTGTCGCTCACCGAAGACAAAAAACTGCTTTCCTCGACCGACATGCGCCAGTATACTACAGAACCCTCACAACGACTGGACGCGGTCTTAAAATACATTTCCGATAATTATGCCAGCAATATTACTTTGAAAGATGTTGCGGAAATTGCTTGTATGACCACCAATTCATTTTGTCGTTTCTTTAAGAAAATGACCAATAAATCCTTTACGCAGTTTTTGAATGAAGTACGGATACGCAATGCTTCGCGCCTACTGTTTCAGAATGATCTGACGGTATCGGAAGTCTGCTATGTGGTCGGGTATAATTCGATCACGAACTTCTACAAGCAATTTAAAGAAATTATGGGCAGTACTCCGAAGAGCTATCAACAGATGATCTGTGCTTGACGGGAATGGACCAATGAGGAGACTTGGGCAAGCAAAATGCCTAACAATGTGCTTTCGGACGTTAACGACTGCGGTAAGGGTAGCAACCAAAGTAGCAATAGCAACAATAGCAACCACCGGCTACCCCAGATAAAATAGACTAATAGTGAGGTAATATTCATCAATCATATGTCAACTCTTTGCAGTCTATTTGCAGAAGGCGAATGATTTGCCGTTAGACCACAATTGAAAAGTATGCGAATAATCAACTTATTACTTTGTATCCTCTCGGTACCCTATTTTCTGTCGGCACAAAAACAACCCAATGTGGTCTTCCTGTTTTCGGATGATGCGGGTTATGCGGATTTTGGTTTTCAGGGAAGCGAGGAGATACGTACTCCTCATTTAGATCAGTTGGCCAGGCAAGGTGTTCGATGTACGCAGGGGTATGTGACCGATGCTACTTGTGGCCCGTCGAGGGCCGGTTTAATCACGGGAAGATACCAGCAGAAATTCGGCTTTGAAGAGAACAATGTTCCGGGATTTATGAGTGCTGTTTCCGCTGCGGACGGCGACGAAATGGGATTGCCGCTGGAAGAAAAAACGATGGCTGATTATCTGAAGATACTGGGCTATCGCACGGCTTTTTTCGGGAAATGGCACCTGGGGGGAGCAGATCGCTTCCACCCTACCAAAAGAGGATTTGATGAATTTTATGGTTTCCGCGGCGGGGCACGCGATTACTTTCCGTACCCAGCAGCGCCACGTCAGCCGGAAAACCGGTTGGAACGTGGCTTTGAGGACTATGCCGAACATCGGGGCTACCTGACAGATGTGCTGGCAGAGGAGGCGGCGGCCTTCATCGAACGCAGTCGAGACCAACCGTTTTTTGCCTTTGTTTCCTTCAATGCCGTCCATACCCCAATGCAGGCGACGGAAGAAGATCTAAAGAAGTTTCCGAACTTGGAGGGCACCAGGAAGGAACTCGCCGCCATGACACTGGCCTTGGATCGGGCGTGTGGCCTGATCCTCGATAAGCTGAAAGAACTGGGATTGGAAGAGAACACAATCGTAGTATTCACCAACGACAATGGCGGCCCCAGCGATCGCAATGCTTCGATCAATTGGCCCTTGAGCGGCACCAAATCAAATCACCTGGAGGGCGGTATTCGCGTGCCGTTCCTAATGCGGTGGCCCGGAAAAATCAAGAGTGGTTCTCAGTATGACTATCCCGTAAGCACCCTGGACCTGCTTCCAACCTTTGTAGCTGCAGCCGGCGGATCACCAGACACACTCCAGCACCTGGACGGAGTAGATTTATTGCCTTACCTCCAGGGCGAAAAAACGACGAGACCGCATCAGCGGTTGTATTGGAAAAAGGATTGTCGGGCCGTTTTGAGGGATGGGGATTGGAAACTGCTTCGTTTTGCGGATCGTCCCGCCGAATTATACGACATCAAAAAAGATCCATCAGAACAAAACAACCTCGCAGCTGCGCACCCCGAGTTGGTTCGAAAAATGTATAAGCTCATTTTTGAATGGGAATCTACACTCGAACGACCCCGATGGCTATTGCACAGAAAATATGAGAATTACGACATCGAAAGGATGGATCAGTACCGCAAGATCAAACAGCCATGAACATGACTCCCTACGCCAAACTCAAAAACATACCCATCGGCGACTGCCGATGGACGCAAGGCTTCTGGGCCGATAAATTTCGACTGTGCAAAGAGGTAATGGTACCCCACATGGGCACACTGCTCAAGGGCGACATCGGCCATGCCTACAACAACTTTAAGATTGCGGCCGGCCTCAAGACGGGCGAACACCGAGGCATGTTCTGGCACGATGGGGATTTTTATAAATGGATGGAAGCGGGGATCTACGTTGGTGCCCACCATGCCGACCGGCAGATCATTGATGAATTGGATGAGGTGATCGACGTCATTGCAAAAGCGCAAGAAGCCGACGGTTATCTGTCTACGCCAATCCAGATCAAAAAATTGCCGCGCTTTTCGGATGTCACCCACCATGAATTGTACAACAGTGGTCATTTGCTTACCACTGCTGCCGTTCATCACCGGGTCACGCGCAAAACAAATATGCTGGCCATTGCAACCAAACACGCGGACTATCTATATTCGGTTTTTCAGCCCCGACCCGAAGGACTGGAGCGATTTGGTTTCAACCCATCACAAATCATGGGCCTGGTTGACTTGTTTCGGGTCACAGAAAATCAAAAATACCTGGAACTCGCCGAAGTATTCATCGATATGAGAGGGTCAGTTCCTGTAGCGCCCCACCCCACAGTGCCTTACTGGTTTATCGGCGATCAATGTCAAATGAGAACACCCCTGCGGGAAGAAACAGAAGCGGTGGGCCATGCCGTGCTAGCCATGTATCTTTATGCAGGAGCGGCGGACGTCTATACCGAAACGGGAGATGAGACCTTATTGCCGGCACTAGAGCGAATATGGTCGAGCGCCGTCGAACGCAAAATGTACGTCACGGGTGCCCTTGGACAAGTACATCACGGAGCCAGAGGCCGATACGACATGATTCACGAAGGTTTCATCGATGACTACATGTTGCCCAATTCCACCGCCTACAACGAAACTTGCGCCAATATTGCCAATGCCATGTTCAATTGGCGAATGCTGTCCATTACCGGAGATGCTAAATACGGCGATGTCGTCGAGTTGGTCCTGTACAACAGTGCCCTTTCCGGGATCAGTGCCGATGGCAAACACTATTTCTATGCCAATCCATTGCGGATGAATTTTGGGGCACGTCAATATACCGATGACGAATCCTGCACGGAATCGCCGGACCGCAAGCCATATTTGGAGTGTTTCTGTTGTCCACCCAACCTGGTCCGCACGATTGCCAGTTTGTCGGGCTGGGCCTATAGTCTTCACGAAAAAGGTATTGCCGTCCATCTATACGGGGGCAATCAGCTCAACAGCCGGCTATTGGACGGAAGCCCGATTCAGTTAACGCAGCAGAGTAATTATCCGTGGGATGAAACGAGCACCATCCGCATTGAGCAATGTCGGGAAGAGCGCTTTGAGCTCTGGCTCAGAATTCCCGGTTGGACAGAAAAATATACCGTTTTGGTCAATGGAGAACCGCTCGGAGCACAAGCTAAGGCCGGAACCTACCTGAAGATTGATCGATCCTGGAAAGCGGGCGATGTCGTTCAGTTGACCATGTCGATGCCCATTGAATTGATTGAGGGGCATCCCCGGATCGAAGAGGTACGCAATCAAGTCGCCGTTAAAAGAGGGCCGGTTGTTTACTGCCTGGAGTCACCGGACTTGCCTCCCGGTTGCGACATCCTTGACGCCTACCTTCCGCGAGATTCGAACTTACAGGTAGCGCACGATCCGCGGCTTTTAGGAGGAATTTCAACGATCAAGGGACAATTGTTGTTGCGCCAAGCGGACGGGACCGGACTGTACCGAAAGCTGGGCAACCCAGGCTGGAAGCCTTATTCCGCTACGCT
>JANQRV010000065.1 GCA_028284395.1 Saprospiraceae bacterium | reverse complement strand
CAGCACCCGGTAGTCATTCATACACATTCGACCAAAGAACAGAAGGATGAATTGCTGCCAGCCTTGCTCGGTTTCCCCTTCCTCGACGGCCTATCTTTCCAAATCAACAAAAGGGAACATGTACACGAAGAAATCATCAAATGGCGGGGATTGGCTGCGGAAGCCGGCCAACCCTGGCTGATTGGCATGGATGAAATTGGCTTTTGGTACCGCGGAGTCATGCCGGATGATCTCAATCCGGATCACGATACGGTGCGTCACGAGGTGCTGTGGGGTAGTTTGATGGCCGGTAGTGCAGGGGTAGAGTGGTACTTCGGCGCTCATTACGATCACAATGATCTTGGCTGCGAAGACTGGCGAAGCCGGGCAAATATGTGGGATCAAACCCGACATGCCCTCGATTTTTTCAACAACCACCTTCGGTTTTGGGAGATGGAACCTCGAGACGAATTATTCTCCTTACCGCAGGCCTACTGTCTGGCGAATCCCGGTAAGCAGTATGCGGTTTATCTGCCGAAGAATACCGCGGGTGATCTGTTGCTCGATCTGGGAGCATCTACAGCGTCCTTTACCATTCGCTGGTTTAGTCCAAAGAATGGCGGTGTCTTGATGACGGGCGATGTTGCGGAAGTAAAAGGCCCCGGTCAGGTGAACCTGGGGCCCCCACCCGGCAACGATCGCGTGCAAGACTGGGCAGCGGTAATCAATAAGGTAAATTAGAATTGGTCAAATGACCGGCAAAAATCAAAGTAAGGGCATTTGCAAAACCTCGGAGATTATTTGATTTTTAGGCATCAAGGAATCGTAACATGTCAAGGCTGAAATCTGCGCTTTCCATCGTCATTCTCATTGTTTTCCTTCCATGCTGCATGCAAAGGGAAAGCCCATCCGTTAGCCTGCCGGACTACGTAGACTTCAATTTTCACATCAAGCCGATTCTATCCGATCGCTGCTTCAGCTGTCACGGACCGGATGCTGCAGCCCGCAAAGCGGGATTGAGATTGGACACCGAAACGGGACTTGCGTCCGTGACCAAGGGCTGGAAACAGGAACTTCAAAAAAGGATACATGCACGGGATCCGGAATTCATGATGCCCCCTCCCGAATCTAAACTTTCCTTATCATCGGAAGAGATTCTTTTGATCGACCGGTGGATCAAGCAAGGGGCAAAATGGGAAGGCCATTGGTCCTTTGAAGCTCCGAGTCGCCCGGACCTACCTAAGGTAGAACAGAAAGACTGGGTGAACAATGAATTGGATCATTTTATACTGCATCAGCTGGAAAAGAGGGCATGGAAGCCCGCTCCGGAGGCTGATCGAGCGACGCTTTTGCGGCGACTTTCTTTCGACTTAATCGGTTTGCCGCCCTCTTTAGAGGAATTGGATCGTTTTATCAATGATCAATCGCCAGGAGCCTTTGAAAAACAAGTAGATCGGTTGTTGGCATCACCAAGATTTGGCGAGAGAATGGCCGCGGACTGGATGGATGTGGCTCGGTATGCCGATACCCACGGCTATCTGGATGACATGCACCGCGAGGTATGGCACTGGCGCGATTGGGTCATTCAAGCCTATAACAAAAACCTGCCGTACGATCAGTTTCTCAAATGGCAAATTGCCGGTGATTTAATTCCCAATGCCAGTCAAGAGCAAATTCTGGCAACTTGTTTCCAACGGTTACACCGACAAAACCAGGAGGGCGGTGTTCTGCCCGAAGAGTACCGGGTGGAATACGTTGCTGATCGCGTTCAAACGACCTCCAAGGCCTTTTTAGGTCTTACCATGGAATGTGCACGGTGTCACGACCACAAATACGACCCGATCTCCCAAAAGGACTTTTATCAAATGGCGGCTTTCTTCAACAACAATCTAGAGGTTGGACGAGCCCCAATCGGTCGGGAATCGGGCCCGATCATGCTTTTGACGGACGCCGAAAAGGAAGACCAGTTGCGATTCATTCAGCAACAACTGGAAGAGCAGACGGAGCTTTACCGACTGGAAGAAGAAAAGTGGGAATCAGCATTTGGTCAATGGCTCGCCGATGACCAGAACGTGCAATGGGCGGATGAAGACTGGAGAGACCAGGGACTGTTGGCACACTTCACATTTGAGGAGGTCGATAACAATACTTTTTCAAACCACGCCGATCCCGACTTTCCGGGGCGACTCGTAAATTGGAAGGAGCATCACTTCGTTATGGATAGTAAATTCGGGAATGCAATCCGCTTTGGAGAACGCAATGCCGTGATTATCGGCAAAGAAATTGCCGATTTTGAGCGAACCGAACCGTTTTCGGTAAGCCTTTGGGTTCGATTACCGAAGATTTATGAAGATGCTTCCGTTTTCAGTAACTGCGATCACAAGTGGCACGCCTACCGTGGCTATGAAATGCGCCTCAAGGAGGGAAAGCTGTTGTTTCGATTGGCGAACAGTTATCCCCACAATGCCATTCAGGTCGAGACCGTAAATGCGCTACCGGTCAATGAATGGTTGCAAGTGATGGTCACTTACGATGGGAGCAGCAAAGCCAAAGGCATACGACTCTATCTCAATGGAAAAGAAGCAGATACCAAGATCGTCTACGATAAACTCTATAAATCGATCCTGCACGACGACCAAAACGATAAAATTGTTATGCCTTACTGGGGCTTTGCCTTGGGAATGCGCTTTAATGATCCGACTTTATTGGGAGGCGACCTGGATGAACTGAGAATTTATAACCGAGCCTTGACGGCTTTGGAAGCATTTGCTCTGGATCGGCAAAATCCTTCGGCCGACCTGAAAACGCTGCTGAAAACCGGTTTTAAAAACGACGAATCCAACGATCTCCTCTTTGAATACTTTCGGGAACACATTGCTCGGCCTAGGAGTGCCATTTTTAAACTACTAAAAAAGATACAACGGCGACAGAATGAGCTATTGACCCCCCTAAAGGAAGTGATGGTTTTGGAAGAGGGGCTTGGACACCGGCCGACCTATGTTCTGGACCGTGGCCGCTATGATGCACCTCAGGAAGAAGTAACTGCCGGAGTTCCCGCTAATATTATGCCTTATCGGGAAAATTGGCCACAGAACCGTCTGGGGTTGGCCGAATGGCTGGTCGACCCCGCTAATCCTTTAACGGCCCGCGTCGCCGTTAACCGATTTTGGCAGATGTTTTTTGGTCGTGGATTGGTCGCCACACCGGACGATTTCGGCAGCCAAGGGGCTTTGCCCTCACACCCGGAATTACTGGATCATCTGGCCACTTCCTTCATCGACTCGGGCTGGGACATCAAGGCATTGTTGAGAGGCATGGTCACTTCGGCTACCTACCGGCAATCTTCCGTGGAAAGACCCAAAATTCGGGAAGCGGATCCGGACAACCGGTTTTTAGCCCATTTCCCGCGGAGCCGACTAAGCGCCGAAATGCTGAGAGATAATGCTTTGGCAACTTCCGGTCTGCTGACAAAAGAGATTGGAGGGCCCAGCATCAAACCCTATCAGCCGGAGGGACTTTGGAAAGAACAAGCATTTCAGAAATGGACGGTTTATGAGCCGGATCGCGGTGAAAAGCTATACAAGCGCAGCCTTTACATCTACTGGAAACGCAATACACCACACCCCTACATGACTACTTTTGATATTCCGGACCGGGCTGCCTGTTCGGTCCAGCGGCACAATACCAATACTCCGGCCCAAGCACTTATGCTGCTTAATTACCCTCAGTTTGTGGAGGCGGCAAAGGTCTTGGCCGAAAGGTTGTTGATGGATGGGGAACGGTCTTTGGAGGAGCGATTGGCGTTGGCGTTTAGGACCTTGACCAGCCGGTTGCCGAATGAAACAGAGATGCAACTGATGAAAGATCTCTATCGAAAAGAACGGAAAAGATTTTCAAAGGATCCGGCTCAGGCCAGGCAATTTCTAGCGGTTGGAGATTACGTATTGAAAGAAGGGACCGAATTTGTGCCGACTGCTGCTCTGGCGGTAGTCGTCCATTCCGTCATGAATACGCCGGCCGGCTATCTAAAGCGCTAATAGCTCGTTGGAATGAAGATATCTACGTTTCGTCTTATCTTTTTGTTCGTTGGCTTGGTGTACATTGGTTCGCTCGTGTTTTTCCAGCGTTGGGAGATCGTTCTGGCTGGGGGTGATCCCTGGGGATATTACGTGTATTTGCCGGCGACCTTTATCCATCACGATCTCGATAGTTTGGATCGGACTACGCAGGCCCGCTACGATCATTACGGCGGACAAATGAATGAGTCGGTCGAAAACCCTTTGGGGATTGGAGAGGCGCACTTAGTAGGGGAGGGCCGCTACGTTAGCAAATACACTATGGGAATAGCCATTTTAACGGCTCCCTTCTTCTGGCTTGGCCATATCTGGGCCTTTTTTGATCCTCATTACCAAGCGGACGGGTTTAGTTTTCCGTATGCTCTACTGATGCAACTTTCAACGATGTTCTACGCTTTCCTGGGGCTTTTCTACCTCGGCAAAATCTTGCTGCATTACGTCTCGGAACAGGTTGCTTGCTGGGTAATATTGGCGGTGGGAATGGGCACGAATCTCTTCTTCATGACCATTTACGTGAGCTATATGGCCCACGCTTACCAATTTGCCCTTTTTGCACTCTTGATTTGGCATACCATTTTATGGCATGAACGTCCCACTTGGTCGAGAGCGCTAATCATCGGGTTGCTATGTGGATTCATTACGTTGATCCGACCGGTAGAATTCGTCTGCATTTTTATCCCGCTGCTCTACGGCTTACGAAATAGGGAGGATTGGCGGGCAAGAATACGACTGATGAATGACCAGAGGTGGAAGTATTTGACCGCAATCCTTGCTTTTGTTTTAGTGGGTTTCCTGCAAATGCTGTACTGGAAATGGCAAACCGGTCAGTGGTTGTTTTACAGTTATACCGGGGAGGGCTTTGATTTCAGTAAACCGCGAATTTGGCGTGGACTCTTTGGGTTTCGCAACGGCTGGTTGATCTACACGCCTATCATGGTACTGGCGGTGAGCGGAATGGTATTTCTCCGTCGCCATCGAGATTTCCTGTGGCCAATTGTTGTAATTTTGCCCCTTCACCTTTACATCACCTACAGCTGGTGGTGTTGGTATTACATCAATGGATTTGGTGCCCGGCCCATGATCGATCTATATGCCTTGTTGGCCATACCCATGGCCTATTTCGTTGACTTTCTGTTGCGCAAAGGAAAGCGAATGATCCTACTACCCATTGGCTTGCTTTTGATTGCGCTCAATCTATTTCAAAGTTTCCAAATCTCCCGGGGCGTTCTATTGACGGATGACATGACCTGGTCCTATTATCGGCAAACATTCTTAAAGACGAAAATGGATTACTACAGTCTGATGACTTTTGATTCGGGTTTGATGTCGCCGGATACCAGCCGACTAACATCTCATAGCACCCTTTTTGAAGAGACCTTTGAAAATCCGGACAGGGCCAGTACCATCTTCGATGAAGAAAGACAGTCCTTCGTCCATTTAATGGCCGAGCCGTGGGGACGTGCTTCTAAATTGGCAGGCCCACTAAAGGATTTTCAACTACAGAAAAAAAACTGGATCCGGCTGGAAGCCTGGTTTAAAAAAGGGAAGCCCCGCAATAACTTATATGATTCCGCAGTCTTTGAAACCTACCTGAAGAAGGATGAGAAAGTATATAACTACAAGTTACTGAGGATCGAAAACAAGATTGACAATCCGACCTACGCTTTATATGGCGGTAATCACGGTGTCTGGGATCATGTTGAACATTGGTTCCAAATACCATCGAATGCTGCCCCCGCTGATTCTCTGTTTATTGAGATCAGGAATTCCAGTGATAACGAATTGTTCGTCGATGATCTGGTAGTGACAGCGTGGACTCGATGAAGGTCAAAGTGGTCTGACGTATTTGGGCAAATCCGTCAGACCACTTTACGACGCTTTTCCTGCTATGGTTTTCTTAGTCTGGATTGTACTGCCGGCACATCTTTGCCCAGAAGATTTAATCTCGCAATTTCTTCAAATACCACTTTCTCAAAGGCTTGTACGGCGTTGGCAGTTTCTTCTTTCAGCGTGACGACCCGCTCCTGCTGTGCCTGGGTAGGTTTTGCCGGGGCACCATCGACGGCGAACAAGAGGGATCTAATCTCCTCCCGCAACCTAGGTTTTTGTCGGTAACCCATGTTGGGTGGAGGTCTTCTCCACTCGTCTTGTAGTGCTTCGATTTGCTTCCAGCATGACTCCAATGCCGCCAGGGTAGTTTCCTGATCCTCCTCCTCGTTTGATTTCAGTCGTTGCTTTAATGCTTTTAGCTGTGCGAGTACGGCCTCGGATTCATTGATCAACTCGTTGGTCTCCGACAAGAGGCTTGACAAGTTTTTGGCCTCGGCGGCTTGCAACTGGTAATCATTTGAAGTGAGATCGAGTCGCGGGTCGGCACGAACCTCGATGTCGGTTTCCAATTCCTTGCCGTTGACCGAAAGTTTAGCCGTATAGGTACCGGGAGGAACCAACGGACGCAGAGGGCCGGATCGCCAACCGGATCGGGGCGGATTGTTCAGTGGGGTAGCTCCCTCGGATCGAAGATCCCAGACCATTCGATTCAAGCCACTGGTTGCTGTACTGTCTTTTAGAGTACGGACCACTGTCCCTTCCGCATTGGATATTTCTACTTTAGCCGGTTGTTCGGCGTCCGAAGCAAGGTAAAAATTAATGTAGGCACCATATTCCGGGTTCGCGGCTTTATAGGTCCTTTGCCCCATGTTCTCAATCTGGCTGTAGTAGTGCCAGCGGGTAGCGCGGCGGACTGGGAAGAGATGGACGTCTTGTGTCGCTTTATTCATCTCGGAAATGGGCCGGGCATCGTCCAAGATCCATACTCCTCGGCCATGCGTACCCACGATGATGTCTCTCTCCCGGGGATGAATGCGCAGATCGCGGACCGAAACCGGAGGCAGATTGTTGTTGATGCAGTGCCAGTTGCTGCCTTTGTCCCAGGAAATGTAAATGCCGTGTTCCATGCCAATATAAAGGGTATTGGGATCGTGAGGGTCTTGCCGAATGACCTTTACGTAATCATCTTTCGGCAGGCCGTTGACGATCTTTTTCCAGGTATTTCCGTAATCGGTGGTCATGAAGGCATGGGGCGTAAAATCGTCCATACGGTGCTGATCGACGGCAATGAAAGCGGTACCGGCATCGTGTTCGGAGGCGTGGATCTTGCCAATCCAGGCAAAATCGGGCATGCCGCTGACCCGGTCTTTGACATTGGCCCACGATTGACCATTGTCGCGCGTGACCTGGAGATTACCATCATCGGTACCCGCCCAAATAACTCCTGCCGTGACCGGAGATTCGGCAATGCTCAAGATGCTGCAGTGGAATTCGGCGGCGGTATTATCCTGGTAGACCTCTCCACCGGAAGTTCTTTGTTTTTCCTTATCGTTGGTCGTAAGGTCTCCACTTATTTCGGTCCAACTGTGTCCCCGGTCCGTGCTTTTAAACAGCACATTGCCTCCAAAATATACGGTATTGGGATCGTGAGGAGAAATGTGGATCGGCGAATCCCAATTGAAACGGTATTTGTGATTTTCAATGGCGTCGCCTGCTGACCCAATGATGGTGGGATAGGGATGGATACTGCGTACAATGCCCGTATTGGTGTTGACGTGAAAGGGAACACCTCCTTGTAAATTGGTATAGACTTCGTGTTCACTGCCCGGGATGGGCTCCGCGTAATAACCATCTCCGTAGCTGATTCGTTTCCAGTGTCGCTTTAGTATTCCCTTGGAATTCAGGGAATTACTCGGTCCGGTCCAACAGCCGTTGTCTTGCAGGCCACCATAGACCTGATAGGGATCCTGCATATCGACATTCAACTGGTAGAATTGGGAAAGTTCGACGTTGTTGATAATGTCCCAGGTGGTTCCCTGATCATAAGATACCTGGTAACCGCCGTCACTGCCGCTCAACAAATGTTTGGAATTGGCC
>JANQRV010000059.1 GCA_028284395.1 Saprospiraceae bacterium | reverse complement strand
GCAATTCGTCGATCAATCTCAGCCCATTCGTACCATTTGTAAAGATGATGTAACCCGTCTCTGTATTCAAAAAAGCTTTAAAAGCAGCCCGGTAGGAATCATTGGCGCCATTGTGATAAAAGGCTGTCTCATGTGCGCCCTCTTCAATTTTTGGTCCCAGGCCGAATTCACTCTGCACTTCCGCGGTCATCATATCTTCTACTATTGATTTTGTCAAAAAAGCTCCTTGTTCCGTATGATACGACTGCATCACAATACGCAGAAGCCGGGCCAGATCAGTGGACGTCGTCCATAAGCCGGAAGCCGCTGCTTCGGGCATGGTTTGGTATCCGCGTGGAAGAGCGACCGGATTTCCCCTTTGATCGTGTGCCTTGGCAATATTGCCAAAGGAAGCCGGAAGCGGGTTCTCGTAACTGGATCTTTGCAATTCAAGCGGTAGGAATACCAATTTTTTCACGGCCTCGTGAAACGGCAAACCAGTTACTTCTTCGATGAGGAGCTGCAGGACCGTAATGCCTCCACCGGAATATTTAAAGCGGCTGCCGACGGGGCAAAAGACCTCCACCTTTTCATTTTTGGCCGGATGCTCACCATTGAGGATCTGTAAGATAGTCGGAATTGGTTCGTCCGGAAGAAAATCTGCGAATCCATGGACGGTAAAACCCGCTGTGTGCGAAAGGATCCTTCTCAAGGTCACGGGATTACCTCGAGTATATGGACTAGCGGGTACTTCCCATTTGGTTAGGTACTGATTAATATCCACATCCAAACTCAAGACTCCTTGATCCACCAGTTTCAAAATGGTCACAGCCGTTACTACTTTACTGATGGAGCCCACAGAAAACATGGTTTCTTGGTCGATTATTTCGACGGCGCCCTCCTGTAAGGAGCCAAACACGAGACTGGAGTTGGTCCCATCTTCTCTTAAGAGACAGATACTGACAGCGGGAATATGGTAGGCAGCCATGAGTTCCCGAACCAGTAGTTCCAGGCTATCTTGAGCAACAACGGAAGCCGGTCGCATTTCGTGGGCTGAGTTCGATAAGGTTGACTGCCGGCACCCGGCACTGTTACCTGAAAGGAGGAGGATGGCAAAGGCAGCTACCAGGTAGCGACCCGATAGACTGCCCTGCAAAAAACGATTACTAGTATGTTGAAAATCCTTCATAATAAGCTGATTTCATGTCTATTGATCGGCCAACGATCTTTTGGTAAACAATTTATGGACGATGGTCCATTTACCCTGAGCCTTCAACAAAAGGAAATAATCGACGTAAGGAACGGGACTTTTGGGATGGGAAATCTCGACTTTTGCTACTGCAGCATTGTTCTCGTAGTCGATGGAAATGATCTTGCCATTCTCTCCTGTTGGTTGTCCTGCCTTGGTATCCGCTATGTAGGAAAGACCAGACCAGACTTTCAAACTGTCGTTCTTCACATAATAGAGGTTCAAGCCGGGATAAAAAGCTTTCTTCAAGCGATCGGGTTGTCCATTTGTCGAGCCTTCGATGTAATCAGTTAAGGTGTTAACAATTCCTTCGAAGTCGGACTGCGCTCCCAGCGTTTGCCAACCGACGAATAGGCAGATAGCACATAATAATTTCTTCATAATTATGTTTTTGATGAGGTAATCACGCTGGCAAATTAAGGACCTTCTCGTTGGTAAAACGGTTAAGTAGAAGAATGTAGCATTACCGTAGAGCAATGATCTCACCTATTCCTTTAACTTGATCAAACGCATGTTCTTATACACTTATACCCCATACTTCTACAAAGGCGGTTGGATTCTTTTACAGAGTGTATCTTTAAGGTTATGCGGAAGTTTTTGCGTCATGCCTTGTTTTGGACTTCAATCTATCTTCTCTGGGCGTATATGAAGGCGGGCGGTGGAGATTATGCCAAGTTCCTCTTGATCAACCTCAGGAACATGCCCTTCTACATGGCGGCCCATTATTTCCTGCGCCACGTTCAGATCCCACGACTCTACGACCGGGGTAAAACCGCACTGTTTTTCGGAAGCCTTGCTGCATCGGCATTTTTACTTTCCGGCATCTGGGTGGCGGTAACGGACTGGTGGTCCATCCCATTCGGTGCGTATCTGATCGAAACAATCCAAATATACGTACCCGCTGTTCTGTTATTAACCTGGGACAACCACTTTGATCGCGTCCTGGAGCAGGATCGCATTCAGGAGTTGGAACAGGAAAAGATTGCCAATGAGTTGAAATTCCTCAAGGCCCAGATCAATCCGCATTTCTTGTTCAACACCCTTAACAATCTATACTCTTGTGTGCTCAACAAATCGCCGCAGGCCCCCGACATGATCCTGCGCCTTTCAAATATTCTGGACTACATTTTGTACAAAAGTCGCTTCCATCGAGTGCCTTTACGTGAAGAGGTCGACACCATCGAAAATTTCCTCACCCTGGAACAGGTCCGCTATGGCGAGCGATTACAAATACAGTTCCAAAAAGGAGATGTCCTGACTCTCCCGGTATCACCGCTGATCCTGCTTTCCCTGGTGGAAAATGCCGTGAAGCATGGAGCGAGCGGCGATATTTTCCACCCAAAGATCAAAGTGGATATCCGGGAGAAAAGCGGAGCCATCCAATGTCAGGTCTGGAATACCAAAAGTAAGCTTAAAGGTGAAATAACCGATGCCCATAAGGAAGGCATTCGTTTGTCCAAGGTCCGACGCCAGCTAGATCTGATCTATCCGGATCGGTATCGGTTCTTAATTGAGGATGAAGCCGATACCTTTAACGTTTCTCTCACCATCAATCCCAGCTCATGATCAACACTCGGGATTTGAATGGCAAAGAATCGAAAAACTGGTGGATACAGCAGTTAGTACTTTGGGTATCTGTCTTTATCGGCTATTCTTATATATTGTCTTTTTCCGCTCCGTTTCCGCGCTATCTGATTGTGAATCTGGCCTACGTCCCGCTTTATATGGCAGCCTACTACTTATTGCGGTATGTACAAATTCCCAGGCTTTATCAGCAACGAAAAGTCGTGCTTTTTGTCCTTAGTCTCTTTGGATCTGCCGCCTTGCTGTTTGGCATATTCCTAACCGCCTGGGTCATGGGGTTGGGAAATGCATTGGGTAACCAGGGTCGGATTCCGTTTTTGGATGCCGAGCAAATACTCAGGATTATTGTTCGCTTCTATTCCCCAGCCATGGTGCTACTCGCTTGGGAGTCACATCAGGAAAGTAGAAAGGAACAGTTGCGAAGGCAAAAATTAGAAAAGGAAAAGATGGAAAGTGAGCTCAAATTTCTCAAGGCCCAGATCAATCCCCATTTTTTGTTCAACACACTAAACAATCTTTATTCTTTCGTTGTCAACGACTCTCCGAAGGCCCCGGATATGATCCTTCAACTTTCGGGAATTCTGGATTACCTCCTATACAAAAGTCAGCAGAAGACCGTACACCTGTACGAAACACTTGAAACGATTCAGCATTTCATTGGTTTGGAGCAACTTAGATATGGCGATCGGCTTCAAGTCAACTTTCAATACGGAGGAAATACCAGCGTACCAATTTCGCCTTTAATACTGCTTTCACTGGTCGAAAACGCTTTTAAGCACGGGGCAAGTGGCGACATCGATCGGCCCCGGATCCACATCGACATCCAGGAAGCCGCCGGTGCCATCCGTTGCAAAGTTTGGAATACCAAGAGCCCTTATCGTGGAGAACTCAACGATGCCTATAAGGAGGGGATCGGACTGGACAACATCAAAAGGCAGCTTCGACTCCTCTATCCGGACGCACACGATCTTTCCATTCAGAATAACGAACATGACTTCACCGTTTCACTAAACATAAGACCAGTATCATGAATAAAATCCGATGCTTGCTCGTCGATGACGAACCGCCCGCCATTGCGTTGCTGGAAAAATATGCTGGTATGGTCGATCAGCTGGAAGTTGTCGGCCGCAGTCACAGTGCCGTCAAGGCTTTTGATATGCTGACCGACAAGGCCATTGATCTCTTATTCCTGGACATTCGAATGCCAGTATTGAATGGCATCGACTTTATAAAAACCCTAAAGGAACCTCCTGGCATAATTTTGACGACCGCTTATCGAGAATATGCCCTCGACGGCTACGATCTGGACATCATCGACTATTTGCTAAAACCCATCCCCTTTCCCCGTTTCCTCAAAGCGGTCGACCGGTATCGGAATCGCCGGATGGCTTCCGTCGCGAAGCCCCCCGTGTCTTCCGTCAATAGTCAGGATCATATTTTCCTCAATGTGAATCGCACCAGACACAAAGTGTTGCTCCACGAAATCCTCTTCATCGAAAGTCTGAAAGACTACGTCCGTATTCACACCCGATACGATCGATTGGTGATCAAGGGAAACATTGGTTCTTTTATGAAACAGCTTCCTCCCAACCAATTCGTAAGGATTCATCGATCCTTTGCCGTTTCTTTAGCGCACATTCGGTCATTTAATCGAACGGAGATCGAAGTGGCCGATCGAAAACTTCCGATTGGCGTAAGTTATCGGGAAGCACTGATGATTCGACTGCGTTGAATCCGCTCCGTTTCGATCAATTCAATTTGTCGATTATCATCAGTTCGATTTGGTCGCCGACTAAATGCATTTGCTGGTTTCCCAAACCTTTCTGCAGGTACTGATTTTGAGATTCTTTACCATTTATTTTCAGTTTTTGACCGGCACTAATCATCAAAGTACCAATTCGGTCGCTCCATAGTTGCTCACTCCAAATGTTTTTCGACCGCTCAATCTTCAGATCTTTGAATCCATTGGCTAGTTCCACGCGTTCGCCTCCAATCAGCATGATTTCTTTGTCTGCCGGCAGGGAAATACTATTGGTAATTTCATCCCGCTTATTGCTGGATCCAAAGACAATCCAGTATAAAGATCTCTGAGGCAATGTCAACAATAAGGTATCGGAGACCCTGGCCTGTTCGAACTCAAATGGTTTCTTTTTGCTCCCGTGAAATAGGGCATAGGATTTGCCCTTTACTTCCATGTGACTTTGAACACTCAGTTGATTCGGAGCGTCATCGCGATTCGCTTTCAAGATGGTCTTCCCCGAAGCCATTATCTTGACAACCCTTACATCACAAAGATCTACTTTCAGTTGTCGTTGCCGAATTTCTTGTCCGGAGCAGACCGAAACCGGAAGAAGAAACAAGAACAATAAAAGGTTTTTCATAAGCATTGTTTTAGCTGCAACTACCGGAAAATTCCGGAAAATCACGGGGCATCCTGCCCGTTGAAACGCATGCGGGAGAATTGATACTTAGATTTGTCTTGCGAATCTCCGAATAAAACGATCGTTGAAACCGCAACGAAGTTGATAAGTAAGTGATCGTACCTTAAGCACATAAGCAAAAAAATGAAAGACAGATTAAATTTAATGGCTGTAATCCGGACAATAGCGATAAGTGATTGGTA
>JANQRV010000035.1 GCA_028284395.1 Saprospiraceae bacterium | reverse complement strand
ACGATGCCGGCAACGACCGGTCCGGTATGAATACCGCAGCGCATCTCAAAATAGGGCGCATTTTCCTGCCGGCGACTGGCTTGGCGGGATTGGATGAATTGCTGCATCTCAAGGGCAGCCAGGATAACATCTCGCGGTTTAGTGGACCGGGGTAGCTGTAGGCCACCGGCGGCCATATAGGCATCGCCGATGGTTTTGATTTTCTCAATGCCGTACTTGGTAATGATTTCATCGAAAGTCTTGAAACAGACATTGATCTCTTCAACCAATTGTTCTGGGGTCAATTGTTCGGAAATGGCAGTGAATTGTACAAAGTCCGTGAACAATACGGTGACCTGATCAAAGTGGCGGGCAGGGGAGGCCCCATTTTGTTTTAGTTCCTCTGCAATGCTGGAGGGTAGGATGTTGAGGAGCAATTCATCGGAGCGCTCCTTTTCTTTTTCGATGACTTCCTTTTGTTGTTCGACACGATTTTTCTCTGTGACCAGTTCCGCAGTTCTCTCGGATACGGTTTGTTCCAATACAACTTGTCGTCTTCTTAGGTTAGCCGTTCGCCATCGGGTATAGACGACAATTGAGGCGAGGACAAAAAGCAGGTAAAGTACCCGTGCCCACCAGGTTTGCCACCAGGGGGGGCGGATGGTAAAAGAGAGACTGAACTTCTCACTTGAAAGGCCATTCTTATCTTTGGCTTTGAGATGGAAGGTGTATGCTGCCGGACGCAGGTTGGGAAACCTGGCGATTCTCTCATATCCGGCATCAACCCAGTCGTCCTGTGCTCCAGCTAACCGGTAGGAATAAGTGACCTCCGCCCCCCCTTGCATGTGGATGCCCAGATATGCTATGGTTACGTCATTTTCGACGTGGGGAAATTCAATGCCATCAATCGAATTTACGGTGGTATATTTGCCGTCTCCACCTTTGAGTATCGAGTTTTCGGAAATTCTGAAATCTGTTATCTTGACGAGCGGAGCTCTTTTGCTGATCGTAATACTATCGGGGTGAAAGGACGCTAAACCACCTGCAACGAGGGCTATTATTCGTCCATTCGCACTTACTTTCATGCCGCTTAAACTTCCCGAGGAATACAGATTATTCAATTCTGAATAGCTTTGAAAACGCTCTTGTTCTGGATCAAAACGCAGGATCTTACCGGGTTTTCCGGGTGAAATCACCCAAATACCTCCTGTCAAATCCATAGAAATACTATTCAAAAAGGCAGCGTCGGGCGGCAGACCGTGCTCGTATCCATAGTGAGTAAAAGAGTCCTTATTTGGTTGATACCTCATAATACCGTGGGCAGCAGAATACCAAATATCGCCGGATTTATCCTGCAATGCGCTGAGAACAAATTGCGCATTGGATCTGTATCCCACCTGATCCACCCCATCACGTGTCCGCAGGTATCTAACGATCACGCCATTGCGGTCGATTGTCCAAAAGCCTTCCTTATGATCCAAAAGAATAGCTCTGATCTCTACTTCCAAATTATTTTTAGTCAAGAATACCGGAGTAGAAGCCCCGGTATTTGCATCAAACAAATGTACATTCCCTCCGGAATTGACCAGGTAGTCGCCTTCTGGTGTTTCTTTCATCTCGTAATGAACCATTTGTCTAGGGGTATTGCTTACCAGTGGATAGGTTTGGGTCAGACCGGAATTTTTGTTTTGTCTGATTAGTAAGTCTTTGGCACCCCACCAGAAGTTGCCCTTGGAATCCTCAAGTAATGGGAAATAATAGGGACTTTGAACTCCTCCGATTGATCCCTCTTTCCGGGCAATACCGGTAGAAGGGTCATAGTGTACCGGGCCTCCACCTTGCTGGGGCATGACCCAAATCGTACCATCTTGCGCCAGGAAGATTTTCGGAAAAACAGCAAAAGGCTCTGGGCTCATCAGATGAGACAAATCCACTCTTTCGATGTCGGGCGGATTTAAGTCAAGGCAATAAAGGTTGTTCTCCGTACCCAACCATAGGAGGTTTTCGGAGTCTATTTCCAGCCCAGCAACGATTTGGTTGGTGACTCTGAGTGCATTGTCAGTATGATTGCTCTTTATAAAGGGAGCGACCGGAAGCTTATACCTGAACAAGCCTGCGTTATCAGTACTCCAAGGACTAACCCAAATATGGCCTTGCCGATCGATTTTCGACCTTTTGAGGTAGGTCTCTTGGGCAAAAAAAGTTTTATCCACCTTTGGCAATGGGGATTCGGGAAGTATTTTTGTCACTTTCCTGGAAGGATCATACAGGATTAATCCTACATCTTCCTGCTCGCTATTTGGCAAGTTTACAGAAATCCAATAGCCTTCATTTCCGGCGTCATAATGAATGTCGGCGCCAGATGGAAGCCACGACTCGCCCTGCACTTCCGGCTCAAATAAGAACTCCATGCCGCCATCCGCTTTTTCCGGATAAACCACTCGGTCGATCGACCCCAGGGAAGCGATCAATAGGTCACCGTTTCTGTCTTTGAATGCGGTGCCCCAGCCTGCGGATATTTTAGTGGAGTCTCTCTCCCAGGAACGATTCAAGAATGCTTTCGAGCTATTGGCCTGGAATTCATGCAGTTGAATACCTTGCCAGTCACGAGTCCACACTCGATTTTTTTTGGACCCAAAGTGGGCCATTACATTTTTTCCAAGGGAATGATAGTGTAAAGTGTATTGTCCGGCCGGAAGTGTCCAACTGTCTAACTGTACTTGCCAGCCCGGAATCTCACCAATGGACACTGTCTTGGCCTGCTGCATTTCAAATAGTACTTCTCCTTTATTGCTTTCTATCCATCCATAGTCCGTCATGCGGCCGTTATTAAAAACACCCTGAACCAGGATAAAAAGGGTCGTCACTTTATCCAAATTAAAAGTCATCTGCTTTCTTAAGTCGGATTTTGAAGGCAGTAGCGATGCGATTACCGTACTGCTGTCATAAACCTCTTCTACTTCTTGTTTGAACACTTCGGATAGAGATCTTGCCGGCAAAAACACCCTTTGGTATTCATCGATTTCGTCCTGGATAAACACTTCCATCCCATTGGCCCAACTTCTCCATATATACCCACGCTGGTCCTCAAATACGGCCACCTCCCGGAAATCGTAAACCTGCTCTGGACCGAGTTCAAATACTTTAAACTCTTCTCTTACCGGGTCAAAGCGCTCCGTTTTATTGAAGCCGGACAACCATACATATCCATTACTATCTTCGAATATATCTTGCAAGCCATAGACATCACCTGTCCTTGCTCCTATTGGTTGATAATTCCGGATTTCTTTGCCATCGTATTGGCAAAGAAAAGTGCCGACCGTAAACCAGAGATAACCACTGGATCCACGATGGATGTCCCATATTCTACCCTTTGGCATATTGGGGGCATCACTGACCAAAGCTACATTGTGAAATTTATAGCCCTCAAATGGGCTATCCGGCTGGGCTATGCCCATTGAGCAAGATAATGTCAACACAACACACATTAGAAACTGCAGGGCAAAAGGAGTAATAAGAGAATTCATCTGTGGGGCTGAGAGCATTTTTCGGCTATTGATAGTCAGGTAGCCAAAGATGCTAAAATCGGGATATATTACAAAATTAACTGAAGAGTAAATCTTTGATGCTCTTTATACTGATGGTAGGCCCTAAACATTCATTCCCCCTTCCCAAAAGAATCCCGAAAACTCCCTACGATCCGTTCATCCCCGATCGGATGGAGTGATTTTGAAGAGTGCCCGACGATTGGTTCGATAGAACCGGAGGAACCTGGCAATGATAATTGAGTTTTAGTCTATCGCCTCCCATTTACCTTATTACCCGCCCGGTTTTCCGGGTGGGCCCATTTTGAAATCAAAATTGACCTGGTTAAAATGGAAGCGCGGATCATGTAGATTATTGGTACGGCCACTAATCTTCTGATCACTTTTGGAGCTTTGTTTGGCCTTGGGTTTTTGGCGTCGGAGACCATCAATACTGCATCTGAATTCTTGGGTGCTGGAGTGAGTGGAGTTTTCGTGGCTCACTCCAGTACTGGAAGAATACGACTACAATGCTCCCAAACTCTCCATGCAAAAGTTTAATGATGGCCATGAAATATTCTGTAAACAAGCTGAGATTGATAAAGAGGTTTTGGTAGTTGAGCAATATATGGGTAGAAAGCCCCGGCTCGAAAAACGCTTTGTACCGAAATATGAGGTCGTATCTTCCCATATCTGCCGACGCAGCTTTGCAACCAATTTGTATCGAATGGGCTATTCAATGGCACAGATTATGCTCATGACCGGGCATTCGACAGAAGCCCAACTTAGACTCTACATCGGAATAGATGCAGAGGAAAATGCCGAGCAAATTGCCTTGTCTATTCAAGAGCAAAAACGACAGATCGCCTAATGTCGAAAATTGTTAAAAGAAATAGCAGACGTCTCTACTAAGGAATTTTATACTTCAAAATTGAGGTCTTTTTTCTTCTCATTAGCTCCGTCATTTTGGCTAAAAGAATTGATCAAAAAATACCACAGACTTATTCCCTAAGCACAGCTTAGGTGAAAAATGGTGGGGCAATTTTCAGTACCGATCAGCTACCCAAAGTTCCGAGAAAATTCAACAAGCCTAGTATTGCAAGTTCGATATATCGGAGGCTTTCAGAGTTTATGACCATTTGATTTTTGAAACGAGAATTTGGAACCAGGCTCTGAATAAATCTTTTTATCTTTAATAAAGAGAAATGAAGTGACTGAAAACGGTGGATTAATTGACTCGTTGAGCAACGCTAAGATCCCAAATTTTATCATAAAATCGAATGCTGTACAGTCTATATTATTGTTTGAGGTTATACTGGAAGGAACACTGTAGCCTGGTAGCTTTTTATTCTATGACCTTTCTAAACCTTTGTGGCCAAGAAGGTCTTCGTCAATTGGATACGCATGAAGCCTACCTAATACCAGATAGTGTTACTCTTAATGAGGAACATAGTTGGAGTGAACTAATTTTTATTTACGATGACCTTTTTATTTTAGAAGATACAAGCTGTAATCTTAACGTTGAGGATGTTTTTCAATCTTCCACCTCGACAAGTTTTAAGAGGAATGATACAGAGCAAAAAGGTACCGATCCAACAATCTGTTACTGGGCTAAGCTGACTTTTCAAGCAAATGAACTCGATAATCAGGAATATGCTGTGGGTTTGCCTAATTACTTCGATCTTATTGAACTTTACGAGCTAAGCCCAGGCGGTATTAAAAAAATATTTATTGGTGGGCATCAATTCAGAAATCCCAAAGCAGAGCGAGAATATTATGTAATGACCCTAAAACTAAGGCCTAATGAACAAAAAACCTGGTATGCTCGATTAAAACCCTCCTCACGTTTTGATTACAGTAATGCTACCCAAAAGGAAATCGGCTTCAATGCTATTTCATTTAATATAATGTCCTTAAAACCTGCAGAAGAAGCCAATAATTTTATCCGGCTCAATATGTTAATTTTTGCTGGTGTATTCCTTTTCTTTGGTATCTATCATCTTATACTTGCCATTATTACCCAAAACAGGTCCTACCTATTTTTTACAATCACTCTTTTTTCGGCTATCTTTTACATCAACAGGTTTTATTTTTTGTATCGCTTCTTTAGTGCCTACTGGGTATTGGTATTTTGGGCACCAATTATTTTTGGCATCTTTTATTTAAGTCTCCTATCCTTTATGAAAGAGCAGCTTAGGTCTCTTGCGGCACCAAATCCCAGATTTCATTGGTATGGATATGTTCAATTATCCACCATCGTATATGTCGCATTTCTATTGATCCGAGAGTTTGGCATTCAACAATTTGGTATCTACTCTTTCGATAAACCAGACTTTGATCGTCGTTTTTTTATGGAGTGGATTATTATCTTATTCTTGTTATTTAGTGTTTTTGATTTAAATCGGAGAGGCTTTAAATTTGCCCGTCCATACATTATTGCTTTTGGTCTTTTGCTGGTTTTTCAAGTACTTCCAATGCTATTGGGAGTATTTGGAGGCTTAGAGACTTACATGGTTGGGAGTATTTTACCTGGACTAGGTATCTGTTTAATGGTTTTAATGAATGCAATTACATTGGGTCTATCTTTCGTAGCATGGCGTACCCAAATCCAACAAAAGAAGCTTGAAGAGGCAAGCCTCCTCAATCAACGACTGCAACAGGTAAATAAACTTAAAGACCAGTTTCTAGCCAATACATCACATGAGCTTCGAACCCCATTGCAAGGCATTATTGGAATTTCGGAATCACTCTACGATGAGGCAGAACATCTAACTCCAGAGAAACTTAGGGAAAACCTAGCTATGACGATCTCCTCTGGAAAACGTCTTAATAACCTGGTCAATGATATTCTCGACTTTTCCAAACTTAAGAACTCCGATATTGAACTTTTACGAAAGCCCATTAATCTTTATGTCCTAGCTGATATTGTTCTACGCAATAATTCCCCGCTAACGAAAGGCAAAGACTTAGTTCTCGTCAATAATATTCCTGTTGATCTCCCCAGCATAGATGGTGATGAAAATCGTCTCCAACAGGTTCTTTACAACCTTATAGGTAATGCGATTAAATTCACCGTAACTGGATCGGTGACGATATCCGCAGAACCAAAAGGCGCCCAAATTCAAGTGGCAGTAAGGGACACGGGTATAGGAATTCCAGAAAATAAACGCGGAGTCATTTTTCAAGAATTTGAGCAAGGAGATGGCTCCATATCAAGAGAATTTGCAGGAACAGGACTTGGATTAAGCATTAGTAAAAAATTAGTTGAACTACACTCAGGAAAGATGTGGGTAGAAAGTGAAAGAGGCAAAGGTTCTACTTTTTTCTTTACCCTTCCCATTTCATCGAAAAAAGCTACAACGCTTGTGCCGGAGCAATTTAAAAGGACAATTTCAACTTCTCCTCAAGCTAAAGAACCAATCGTTGATAAAGGGCCTACTATCGAAAAGGAAGCAGGTCAAATTAATATTTTGGTGGTTGACGATGAATCCATCAATCAACAAGTTTTTAAGAACCATCTCTCTGGTCTCAATTTTCAACTTACTCAAGTCATGGATGGGGAAGAAGCTATAAAAGCTCTTGAAGAGCATCTCCATTTTGACCTGGTTTTGTTGGATGTGATGATGCCTCGTATGTCGGGCTATGAAGTTTGTCAAAGAATCCGAGAGAATTACCTCCCCTCTGAACTGCCAGTTATCATGATCACTGCAAAAAATCAGTTGGAAGACATTGTACAAGGATTATCTGTAGGTGCAAATGACTATTTACCTAAACCATTTCACAAAGAAGAATTGTTAGCTCGCATAAAGACACAAATAGACCTGCATCATATTTTTAATGTTGCTGGTCGTTTCGTCCCTAACGAATTCTTGCGTTTCCTGAACCGTGATCGTATTACGGAAGTAATGCTAGGTGATTATACCGAACGAGAGGTTACAGTACTCTTTTTGGATATTAGAGATTATACTAGTTTGGCAGAAACCATGACCCCAGAGCAGTGTTTTAAATTTGTGAATGCCTTCCACGGTCGTATGGGACCAATTATTAAAGAGCACGGTGGGTTTATAAATCAATTCCTAGGTGATGCGATCATGGCCATCTTTCCGAATAAGCCCGAAAATGCCCTTAGAGCCGCTATTGCCATGCAAAAGCAGCTCACAAACTACAATGTTGAACGCCACGCTTCCGGACGTACCGTCATTCGTATAGGTGTTGGGCTTCATACAGGGGCGCTTATTATGGGGATCATAGGCGATCAAAAACGAATGGATGCCGCCACTATTGCCGACACGGTAAATACGGCTTCTCGCATCGAGAGCTTAACCAAGTATTACGGCAGCTCGATCCTGTTGAGCGAAAATAGTTTGACACAGATGCTAGAGGAGACTACTTTTCAAGTCCGCTATTTAGGCAAAGTACAAGTCAAAGGTAAAAAAGAACCCATCGGTCTCTATGAATGCTTTGATGGAGATGCTCTGGATACGTTAACACTTAAAATCAAAACACAGCCCAATTTTCAGAAAGGACTTGATCAGTTTTTTAATCGTGAATTTGCCCAGGCGACAGCTATCTTTGATCAGATACTAAAGGTACATCCTGAGGACCGTGCTGCCCGATTATTCATGACTAAGGCAAGTGAATATCTTATTCATGGCGTCCCCGATAAATGGGATGGAGTGGAAAAGATGGGATTCAAGTAACCTCTAACGAAATAAACTTCACAAGTTCCAAGGCAAGGTAAGCGAAGTTTCGTATACCCAACGTTTAATCGAAAACCAGGCAGAAAGATCAAAAGAATTTCCACCACTTTCGCCGTGGCGGCGATTGCAGCAGATTGAGTTGATCATCCCTCTTCATAATCATCTGGTTTTGTTGGGCTACTAGGTGCGTTAGCTCCTTTATCCGGGTATGCAACTCCATGTTTTCTGTCCTTAAATGCTCAATGAAATGTTTGGTGATACTAAGGCAGGAATTATTTAATGCCGACGTTACAGCAAAGGCGGATTCCATTCTTCGGCTAAAGGGACTTGAGAAGACTTGCATTTTATGGTCTACAAGGGCAGATATTGAGAACTCCAAAGAAGCATTTGAAGTGGATTACACAATTTTGACCCCTACCTCTAGCGTATTGATCGTAGCTTTATTTGATGGCACTAGAGAATTCTTCAGACCTGTCATTGCAAGACTTAGAAGAGATAGACTGATTTTTGGGATCAGGAAACACATGAGAAATTCGAATTATTCTGTGATGCGAAAGAAATTGAGGCATAATAGATGATTAGTGTTCTGATTTTGAATTAATGTAGAAAACCCGACTTTTCGACTACACTATGAAGGAAATTAGATTAGGACATATTAGGCATGTAGACGACTTTTGTATTCATTAAAAAGTTGAAGGCAAAGCTGAGTAACGTCTTCCTCTGACCCCTTCAGCACCTCATCATAGACCAGGGGGATTGTCAAGTAGATTTTCCCGTCTTTCACCCAGGATTCAAATTCATAGTCATTGGGTTCTCGGGCAACCAACGTCACAATTACTTTTTTGAATTGATCATATTCTTTAGGTAAGTCAGATGACGCAAACAGGCGGTTAAGTTTTTCAAGGTCTATTTTGTTCCCAACAATCTGATCGACAATTTTTGTTGTAAAAAATTCCATCTTGTTAGATTTGTCTAATCCAATTTTGAATTTAAAGGTGGATAAACCAATTTGAATTCCCGCTTTTGATTCTCCGGAAGAAGTGGGTAGCTTCCTAATCTGGCAATCTCACGGTTTTTAGCGGTAGTTAAATCTCCTCGATACTCCATCCAATACGATACCCCGTGCAACTCGTAATATTCTATGGAATATCGGCTTTTACCATTGGTAGAAACGCCGATTTTTGCAATTTCGTTCGCTCCTAGCCAAATTATCCCTGCCCCCCGCCATGAAATATTTGGCAGTATTAAAGCCGCTTCCCAAATGAATTTTACATCCAGCAATAGTACTGGTTTGCTTTATTGTCCCGTCCAATTGGGTGCTTATGAAGGAAAACTCATTTAAATGTAAAATCTTTCCTGATTTCTATATCTTGATTGATTCTTACTGATATGTAATCTAAAGACTACAAATTCAAAAACTGAATTTCCATTCTACTCAAACCCTTCCGTGAAAAACTCTTTTAGGTAGGCCCTATTTGGTGTTATATTATGAAGGAAGAGGAAGACTAAAAAAGGTATGCCTTTAGTTTGAAGTTTTACCTATGTGTTACCACAAATAAAAAAGCCCTGAAAAAAACAGGGCTTTCGTGAACTTTTCGTAGACCTACTAGGACTCGAACCTAGAATTACAGAACCAAAATCTGCTGTGTTGCCAATTACACCATAGGTCTAAACCGTATTGCTAATTAAGCGAATGCAAAGTTAAAACATTATGCTGAATTAGTAAAGTTCCTTATCGGAATTTTTTTGTCAAAAGAATCGCTTGTTTACTCATATTTCTCGAAGAGCGACTTCAGTCCCAACTTCTGCATGGTTTTCTTAATCGTATTCTTCATTGTTTCTTTTACATTCGTTTTAAGCTTCTTCGCTGCAGAGGCAGTCGGCCTTGGCTTGAAGATGGTGTCATGATATTTGACCCCTTCGCCGATGGGTGAGTAATAATAGCTGTAGATGGACTTGCGACTTTCATTCTCCGGAACATTAATTACATCGTATCCGTGGTAGGAGGTTTCGGTGGTCTCGAAAATGACTGCCCGATTGAAGGAGGGAAGTACTTCTTTTTCCAGTACCGTAACATCTTCATTCCACAATTCGAGCAAACCTCCATATTCTTTTTTCCAATTTTTGTTGAGAAAAATCAATAAATTTAATCGTCGGTGCTTGTTGAGAATGGGGTGAACACTGAAGTCCACATGGATATCCAGGAAACTGCCATTCTGCCCTTGGTGAACACCTGCCCCCCGGTGATCATCCGGAAGAACAAGGTCATCAATCTTTACTACCTGCTGTAACCAGTTTGTAAATTCATTACTCTTAATCGCTTCCAATACCTTCAAGAAGTCACCGTGGTAATCACCGAAACTTGACCCTTCAGATTTTTTCTCGTTTAATCCTTTGTAGTGCTTCCGCAGCTGGGTCATTTTAGGAAAATTGTCATACAGGGAGAGCGCCAGGTCTTCGGCAAGAAAATCGTCAATGACCATGTGTTTGTAAGGCTTAGCTGCGGCAAACTCCTTGCTAAAAGCATCGATCGTTTCGTTGTTGATCAATGCTTCGTTCAATACATTTGCAATTGCACTCATTAAATAGTTGGTTTAGAATTCTTAGAAAATTAGGCGGACTGTTCTCTCTTTTTCTTGTAGGCCCTAGCACCTAAATACATCAATCCCCCGAAGGCAATCAGCCCTAATGCCCAATACATGTAATTAAGCGTCCCTGCTTTCCCCATCACGGCCAAGAAGACGATCGCAGCCAAAAATAACGTAGGAATTTCATTAAAAAGGCGCAATTGAAAGCTATCCATCTTCAAAGTTTCTTGCTCTAGTTTCTTCATCACCCTTTTGCAATAGACTTGATAGACGGTGAGCAGCACCAGTAAAAGCAGTTTCGCATGCATCCAACCGGGAGTACCGATTTCGGCATCGAGATAGTTCACCACTTTGTCACTGGTAAACCCCATCACCAACATGCCAATTCCAGCTACCCAGGTTATATTCATAGCCGGATTAACAATAATCCGGTACACCTTCCGCTGCATTTCTCCAAATTGCTTCTTGAGAATACTCTTTTCTGGTTCCGGCTTACCATTTGCCTCTACAGAATAAACAAACATTCGAACAAGGTAAAATAATCCCGCGAACCAAGCGACGAAACCAATGACATGCAGCGACTTCAAAGTAAGTAACATGACTAAGGTATGAGATGAAACAACAATATTTAATGGTGTAATTTAATTAAGAAATCAGGAATTATGGTAATGCAATTGTCACTTATTTCTGTAAATAAACCATTAAATGCCGATGCACTTACCTAGCAAATGTGGCCTGAAATTTTGCCCATTCCGAAATGGTCTTTTTATCTTTCCACTGAAACAGCAACCATTTAACTAAGCATATGAAATTAACCCACTGTTCCCCCCTCTTCGGCATGATAGCTATTGTATGGAGTAGCTTTGGCTTGCTTTTGGGGCAGCAAACCCAACCTTTGAAAAATGCCCATGCACACAACGACTATGAACATGAACGCCCCTTATTGGACGCTTTATCACAGGGTTTTACCAGTATTGAAGTGGACATCCACCTCATCGACGAAGAATTATATGTTGCCCATGATCGTCCGCTCTCCAGGAGTCCGGAAAAAACATTGGAAGCACTGTATCTGGCCCCATTGAAGCGATTGGTAGAGCATCAGGAAGGTTCCGTTTTTCCTGGATTCGAACAGACGCTATATTTAATGATCGACATTAAAACAGACGCAGAAAAAACCTTCCAGGTTCTGTATGGGCAACTGAGTAAATATGCGAAAATATTGAGCTCCGGTTCAAACGGTCATTTCATCCAAGGACCAGTTACGATCTTCCTGTCCGGTAATCGTCCGATCGAATCAGTCCTGCGGCAAACACCCCGTTTGACGGGCATTGATGGTCGACCTGCAGACCTTGCCACCAATTATTCAGCCGAGTTCATGCCCGTTGTTAGCGACCGCTACGGAAAACACTTCAAGTGGCAAGGAAAAGGTCCGATGCCGAAGAAAGAGTGGGAACATTTACGAGCTTTAACGACGGAAGCGCACCAACAGGGAAAAAAAGTTCGTTTTTGGGCAAGTCCGGAAAAAGAAGTCGTCTGGGAAACACTGCTCCAAGGAGGAGCAGATTTGATCAGCACTGACCAACTGAAAAAACTGAATGCCTTTTTAAGGAGTAAAAACTAAAGGGAACAACTATTCTCCCGCTTTCATTTTTTCAGCATTTTCAGCCACCTGCAGCGCTTCCAAAATGTCTTCAATATCTCCCTCTATAACTTTATCGAGATTGTATAAGGTGAGATTAATGCGATGATCGGTAACCCGGTTTTGAGGAAAATTGTAGGTTCTGATCTTTCCGGATCGATCGCCCGTACCGACCAATGATTTTCTGGTTTGGGCCACTTCAGATTCATGAGCCTGGCGCTTCGCTTCTTGTATCTTTGCTGCCAGTCTTTGCATAGCAATTTCGCGATTTTTGATTTGTGACCGGCCATCCTGGCTCTCAGAAACGATGCCGGTAGGAAGGTGGGTAATCCTCACCGCTGATTCCGTCTTGTTGACGTGCTGTCCACCGGCACCGCTCGACCGATAAGTATCAATCTTGAGATCTGCCCGGTTAATATCAACATCCTCCAATTCTAGTTTGGGCATAACTACCACGCTCGCTGCCGAAGTATGCACCCGCCCCTGTGACTCCGTTTTGGGTACACGCTGTACGCGATGGCCGCCAGACTCAAATTTTAATTTGCCGTATACTTCTTCTCCTGCTACTTCAAGGACGAGTTTGCTATAACCTCCTACCGTTCCCTCATTGACACTTACTACCTCCGTTTTCCAACCTTTAGACTCGAAGTATTTCGAATACATTTTGTAGAGATCCCCAGCAAAAATACTGGCTTCATCTCCACCGGTTCCGGCTCTGATCTCAAAGATCACATCTTTGGAATCCTCCGGATCTTTTGGAATGAGTAAGTATTTGATTTTTTCCTCGAGTTCTTCTTTCCCGGGCTCCAGCATGGCTAGTTCTTCGCGTGCCATCTCCTTCATATCGGCATCCTCCTCCTGCAGCATTTCCCGAGCGGTCTCCAGGTTTCCCAACAATTCTTTGTATTGCTGATAGATATCAACCACCTCCTTAAGGTCTTTGTATTCCTTGCTTACTTTCTTATACCTGCTCATATCTGCCATGATCTCTGGATCCGAAAGTTGTTCTTCTAACAAGTGATATCTATCTTGGATTGCTTCGAGCTTATCTATCATTCAATTCTTGATATTTTGCACAAAAATAAGGAAGTTTTTTGAAGTAGGGCCCAACAAATATTCTGATTCATGGAGGGATTTCTGATCCCGTTTTCTAATTTTAGCCCATGGCTTTCATTTTAAATTTAGAAACATCCACTGAAATTTGTTCCGTAGCCATTGGAAAGGCGGACCAACTATTATGCCTGGAAGAAATCGAACAGCCTTATCAACACGCTTCCCAAATCACGCTGCTCATCAACAAATGTCTAGAAAACACAGGATTGAGTCTGAATGAAATAACTGCTGTTGCGATAAGTGGTGGACCAGGATCTTTTACCGGCTTGAGAATTGGTGCCTCAATTGCAAAAGGGATAACCTATGCATTAGATAAACCATTGATTGCCGTTGACACTTTGCAAGCGTTGGCGTATGCTGCCCGCAAGAGCCGGAAGAACAATAACAAAGTACTCTACGCCCCCATGATCGATGCTCGTAGAATGGAAGTATATACCGGGTTGTACAATAGCGATCTGAAAAGTATTGTGTCGCCGCATGCACTCATCCTCCAAGAAGATGCCTTTAGCCAATGGCTCGACGAAGACTTCAAAATCATTCTCAGCGGCAATGGCGTTGAAAAGAGCAAAACCGTTTTGCGCCACCCCAACATCACTTTTCAACCCTCAAATTGTTCTGCACAAAATATGGTTGAACTTGCTTATCAGTCCTTTAGCAAAGAAAGTTTTGAAAATCCAGCCTATTTTGCTCCACTCTATCTGAAGCCACCGAATATTACCAAACCCAAGAAAATATTTTAAAAATATATATTTGTAAATATTCTTATTCTGAATATTTTCGCTATATTTGTAATTGCAGTTCAATATTGTTATGGTTTATAAGTATGCCTAATGCTTAAATTTGGTACAGTATTTGATATACAAATATTAACCATAACAAAAAAACATATAGTATGAGAGAACAAAAAAATGAAAATGTAGTTTTGAAAAAAGGTCAAAACGATATTCAGCTGGATTATGCTGAATTGAGGAAGGCCGTTCTGGTACTTAGAGCCGTTAATCACAAGCTTCGACAAAGAATGATTGATTTGCTCGAAGAAAACGAAAAGATGACGGTCACCGACATTTACATCAAACTGAGACTAGAACAATCTGTTGCCTCTCAGCATTTGGCAATTCTAAGAAGAGCCGGTGTTGTAGTTACCGACCGGGAAGGCAAATTTATCAATTACTCACTCAACAAAGAGAGATTAGCTCAGATCTCACGGTTAGTTGAAGAACTCGTTTTTTAACAAAGCCTCTTTCTCATTACTCTTTCTTCGAACGGATTTTGAACAACTCAGTTTCGAAGTAAAATTTAGTCTTTATTAGGTTTGTTCATACAAACCGAACAACACAACACTAAGTAAATTAAAGCTAATATCATTAGCTGCATTTGTAATATTCATGAGAACAACCGTAAAACAAACTTCTATGAGAAAGGCTAAGGTTAATATTAACAGTGAAAAGCTACAGCTGTCTTCAGAAATTCTAAGAGCATTAGCCCATCCTCTGAGGATGAAAATCCTCGAATTTATTGACAAGAATGAAACGATCAACGTCAATAAAATTTACAACACGCTCAAACTAGAGCAATCTATCACTTCACAGCATCTGAAAATTCTTCGGTTAGCCGGTCTCGTAATCACCTCAAGAGAAGGTAAGTTTATCCATTATAGTATCAACTACGAAAAAATGGAAAATGCTATGACGGCCATTAAGAAGTTTTTGGAAGATATTGAAGGCTAAAACTTTATAGATTTATTGAAGGCTAGCAAAAACTAACACTTGCACATAACAATAAAGAAAAATTTGTGCTCGAGCTTTTATCTTATTACCAATTAGGCAAAAAACAGCGGCATTTAAAAGGATCCTTTTAAATGCCGCTACTCTTTTTATAGTATTATTGTAATCAATCTTTCTCCTGTTCCTCATCCATAGCAGCATCCTCCTCTTCTGTTGGCTTATCGCTAGATAATTCTTCTTCTTCAGACAACAAGTCATCCGCGTCCGTGCCCATTGCTCCAAGCCCTTCTTCCTTGATTTCTGCTTTGAACTCTTCAGTCTCGGGTCCTTTACTGCTAAAAAAGTCTCTTTGAAAAAGTAAAATATTCAAAACACCGAAAGTAATCGAAACATCTGCAATGTTAAATACTGGCTTAAAAAACTCAAACGAGTAGTAATTATTCCCTATCCAGGGTATCCATGCCGGGTAGTGCCCCGTCAGCCTAAACACCGGAAAATAGAGCATATCCACTACTTTTCCATACAGAAATGGAGCGTATCCACCTTCTTGTGGAAAAAGCTGTGCTATCTCTCCATGAAATGAAGCAGAAAAGATCAAACCATAAAAAGCACTATCGAAAATATTGCCTAGAGCACCTGCCAGGATCAGTGCAAAACTGAATAGAAGACTGAATGAAACTTTCGACTTGAGCAGTAATTTGATATAATAAATGAGAAAACCGACGGCAGTAATCCGAAACAAACTCAGGAGAAGCTTTCCATATTTTCCTCCCAGCGTAATGCCAAAGGCCATACCATCATTCTCGACAAAGTGAATCAATGCCCATTTTTGGCCGAAGATCATGATTTGATCACCGTACTCCATATGGGTTTTAACCCATATCTTTAAAACTTGATCCATCAGCAGCACCACAAAAATGATGAGCAGTACCTGCACAGATTTTCTTCCCACTCTTCCGGTTTTCTTTTCCAAATAGATCCGTTACTTCCTTTGTTGTTTTGCTTCGATACTTAAAGTCGCATGAGGAACAGCTCTGAGTCGGTCCTTAGAAATTAATTTACCGGATACCCGGCAAATCCCGTATACCTTATTCTTTATTCTAATCAGGGCGTTATCTAAATGTTGAATATGTTTACGCTGACGAGCAGCCAGGCTAGTCAAACGCTCATTCTCGGCCGTTCCGATCCCATCGTCAAGTCCCTTGATTTTTCCCTCTTGATTTTCGGCCATTCCCGACAATTGATCGAGATAGAATTGCAGTTGTTCGTTCGCTTTTTTCAGTTTATCCTCAATCAAAATCCGAAACTCGTCTAATTCCACATCAGAATACCTAGTAATTTCAACTTTCTGACTCATATCACTTTCAAAATTTGTGAGATAATAGTTATTGGATGTCGCAAAATTAATAATTATAACAACACCTGGAAACTAAAAAAAATTTCAGATATCCTCCAGCGGTCAAAATTTAACCCCTAGACTTAATTATTATTCCTGATTTTCAACTACTTCGTCTTCCGATACCTTCGATTCAGTAAAATTGTGATCTCTTTTTACAAGAGCATTTTTTCTCGATTCCAAGTAATCTTTTCTACTTCGTGAGATGTCGATTGCCTTAAATAGGGCATTCATAAAGGAAGAATGCTCCGCTTGGTTTTTGCCGGCGAGATCATACGCTGTACCGTGGTCCGGCGAAGTTCTGACTCCCTCCAGTCCAGCAGTAAAATTGACTCCCTTCCCAAAAGACAAAGCCTTAAAAGGAATCAACCCCTGGTCGTGGTACATTGCTAAAACTCCATCAAACTTGGTATATTGCCCGGAACCAAAAAAAGCATCGGCAGAAAACGGCCCCATCACCAACATTCCTTTCTTCTTGTTTTCGATGATCACTGGCCGGATCAGCTTTTCTTCCTCGTCACCAAGCAGCCCTTGATCTCCAGCGTGAGGATTTAATCCCAAAATGGCAATACTTGGGCGTTCGATCCCAAAATCCATCTTTAGAGATTCATTCATAATCTTCAGCTTTCGAACAATCTTTTCCTTAGTCAGCGCCGCGGTCACATCTCCCAATGGCAAATGGTTGGTAACCAGACCAACTCTAAGATGGTCACTTACCATAAACATCAGACTCTCCTCACTTTCAAATTTATTCGTTAGGTATTCTGTATGCCCGGGGAAAGAAAACCCTGCCAATTGCATAGCATGTTTATTGATAGGAGCTGTTATCAGTGCATCGAGGTGCCCATCCCTCAAATCATTGGCGGCCGCATCCAATGATTGAATGGCATATTTCCCACTTATTTCAGAAGGCTTGCCAAGCGTGATCGTAACATTCTCATTCCAACAACTGACGATATTGACCTTGCCAGCGAAATGTTTGTCCACCGATTTGATGGTTTGAAACTGAAGATTACTCCCAACAATATTCTTATGATAAGAAACCACTTTGGACGATCCATACAGTATCGGCACACAAAAGTCAAGAACTTTCTTATGCCCCAGGGTCTTCAATATGATCTCTAAACCCACACCATTAAAATCCCCGATACTGATTCCAATTTTTAACCGTTCCATTTCCTGGTTTTTATATGAAGATTAAATAAATTAATTTGGCTCTTGTTATAAGTAACTGAACCTTTCTCGCAAAGAATCCATTACTAAATTTGAACCACAAAGGTATACTTTAAAACGCAATGCGGTTGAAAGCAAAAAAATCATATGGCCAGCATTTCTTAAACAATGAGTTCATCGCTGAGAAAATTGCCCAAAGTCTACCCTGCAAAGATACAGATTCTAATATATTGGAAGTAGGACCAGGCAAGGGGATTCTAACGAAATACTTGATACAAAGAACCAAACACCTGATTGCGGTCGATGCTGACCCTGATATGATCTTCTTTCTAAAGAAGAACTTTTCAGAATTCCGGGACAAAGTTATTCAAGCTGATTTCTTGAAAATCGAACTCGATAAGATATTTAACGGAGAACCCTTTCATTTGATTGGAAACTACCCCTATAATATTTCATCGCAGATTTTGTTTAAAATGCTGAAATATAAGGAGCTGATTCCAAGTATGGCCGGAATGTTCCAAAAGGAGGTTGCCGAACGCATTACCGCACAACCCAACACAAAGGCTTATGGCGTACTAAGTGTGCTTTCACAAGCCTTTTATGAGGGTGAATATCTCTTCAATGTAGAAAACACAAGTTTCTCACCTCCTCCAAAGGTTCGTTCAGGTGTAATCCGACTGATCAGAAAGCGCACTCATTTGGAAGAATGTTCGGAAAGCCACCTCCGCACAGTGGTCAAAACATCATTTGGTCAAAGAAGGAAGATGTTGCGAAACTCTTTGAAATCCTTAATAAAGGATCCGGACAGATTAAAAGACTCCTTCTTCAAACAGCGGCCGGAGAACCTATCTGTTCAAGATTTTGTTGAACTAACTGCAGAAATCTATAAATCACAATAATCAACTATGACACTTGAAGAAAAGATCCAAGCTGACTTAAAAACAGCCATGAAAGCGAAAGACAAAACTGCGATGCGAGGAATCAGGGCCATCAAGGCGGCCATCCTGCTGGCTAAGACAGATGGAAGTGGAGAATCATTGACAACTGAAAAGGAAATCAAATTGCTTCAAAAACTCGTCAAACAAAGACGCGATTCCTTGGAAATATATCAAAAACAAAATCGGGAAGACCTGGCAGCTAAGGAAACAGAAGAAATAAACATCATTGAGAAATACCTGCCAGAGCAATTAAGCGAATCTGCCCTGAAGGAAGTACTGGAAAAAATCATCGAAACTACCGGAGCCTCCTCCATGAAAGACATGGGGAAAGTCATGGGCATGGCCTCAAAACAATTGGCAGGCAAAGCAGATGGCAAAGCCATTTCCGCAGTTGTCAAACAATTACTGCAGTAGATTTAACTAAACGAAATGAGCCTCGCAATTCTGTTATTGCGAGGCTCATTTCCTTATTTCAATTAAATGAAAGCTTGATCAAACTATACCGTCACTTCAGCCAATAAAGCCGCTGCCCTTTCAGACCCCTTATTTGCCGCAGCTTCCCAGTCACTCCGATACCCATTTTGCCCCGCTTCATGAAAAGCCATACCTCGATATAGTAACAACTCCGCGTCAGAAACATTACCAGCTAAATCCTCTAATTTCATCGCCTGATCAAAAGCTTCTGCCGCTGCTTGGTGATCTTTTAACTGCATCAATGTTTTCCCATACTTGAACCAAACGCTTCGGCGCCACTTATAATTTGGATTTTCAGGCGTGAACTCTCGCTTCGTAAATAAACGTAAATCCTGAGCAGCCCCCTCAAAGTCATTCATTTTAATAAGGCACTCTGCCTTTAATCTCCTCGCCTGCCAGTACATTGGTTGCAATGGAATGGACTTCTTAATACATAAAACTAAATCCTCAATGGCTTCCTCATATTTATTTTGAGCAACCAGTACCCACGCTCTTCCCTGGTAACTTTCTGCACCATTCGGATTGATATCGATACTTTTCGAGTAGTCATAGATCGCATCCTCGTAGTTTCCGAGGTGGTAATTTACATAACCACGGCGTTCGTACGCCTTGGCATGACGGGCAAATTTTTCGATGGCACGACTCAAAGCAAGCTTGGCTTCTTCTTCTTTTCCTGTTTCATTGACCAATTCCCTTCCCTTTAAGAAAGACTGTACCGCCACCTTATCACCCTGCGGCTCTATCATCCTATATTTCAATATCTTACCTTGTTCCACCATCCAAACACTTAGATCTCCAGCTACCGCGTACTGCGCTACATATTCCAGAAGGTTTACCGTATTTTTCCACCATTTATTGGAAGCCTTGGCAATCAATCGAGGCACGTTCAAGGCAGAAGCATCTTCTATGAAAACATCTTCCCAATTGAGAATGATTTCGTTTTTATAGTAGTTTTCCATCCGATGTTGATACATCTTCAGGACCTTCCCAAAACTCTTGGGATTTCCGAATTCTAGCCTGCCCGAAAAAATTACCTTGTAGGTATCCATGACTGTTTTAGTTTTAATATATTCGATAACCGACGCCCATACTGGCACATAGCCAGAGCTTACTCAAAAGCACTTTGATTACTATACAGTGATATAAATTGGTCTGAACTTTATCTCAATAAATGAGTATCAGTTGATTTGTTTGCTGTCCGATTACTCGTACTAAAATCTAAGAGGAAGGAGTCTAATAAGAAGGAATCCTCAACTTAGCAACGATATTCCTATAAAGACTACATTTGAAAATCCAGGGGAGACCTTACACTATGCTATAAATGATCCCATCCCGATCATCTGGTTTGTGTTCAAAGGGATATTTCCGCTTTATTCTTAATCTACGACTGGAATACAAAATTGATGCATTTTTCCTAAAAAAACAAATTTTATTTCAAATTTCTTCGCATTTTTATCCACATACGCAAGATTATTTCTGTGAAGAACCTGTGGATAACCCGCAATCACTTTGTTACAGAACCAATAACCACCAACAATAACAATACTTTTTGTTTCGAATAAACACCAATCACGCATTTATTATGCCGCCCTTTATTCGTTTAGCCAAATTTTACATCCTTCCGTGCAGTTGTTACAGATGTCTATTTTGTCACGACCGCCAAGAATTTGTGCTCTAAACGCATCATAATCTTTCCCGTACCATACATCTTTCAATGAATCATTTTTTAAGCTCCCCAGTTCGTATTTAGCATCTTTGTCAAAACAACATGGCACCACCTTCCCATCCCAAGTGATCACGCAAGCATGCCAGAGTTTCCAGCAATGGTTCAACAGTTTATTCTTGACCCGGTAAGTCCCGTCGTGATTCATTTTGTACCTAGAATACTTCTCGTTGGTCGGTATCAATGGATTCCCATTTTTGTAATCATAAACTTGGGCAGACTTCAGTTTGACTTCATCCACTCCAATTTCTTTTGCCAATCGATAGATCTCGGGAATTTGATGTTCATTAGGCTTCACAACTAAAAACTGGAAGACGAGGTGGGGTTTTCTAGAGCCTAATTTTCTTTTCCACTTCACCATGTTTCTGGCCCCTTGTAAGACGACTTCTAATTTGCCATTCTTTCGGTATTGCTCATAAACTTCTTGCGTGGTCCCGTCGACGGAAATAATCATACGGTCCAAGCCGGATTCTACAGTCTTCCGAGCATTGTCATCATTTAAAAAATGCCCATTAGTAGAGGTAATTGTATAAATACCACGAGCTCCTGCGTGTGCGACCATGTCGAGGAAGCGGGGATTGATGTAAGGTTCTCCTTGAAAATAGAAAATCAAGTACAACAGATCTTTGTAGTTGTCATTGATGAGGTTTCTGAAAAAATCTGATTTAAGGTTGCCGGTCGGTCTCGAAAAGGCCTTCAGTCCACTTGGACACTCTGGGCATCCGAGGTTGCATGCGGTAGTGGGCTCGATAGAGACGGTAAAAGGCAAGCCCCATTGTATGGTCTTTTTGGTCCAGCGAGTCAGATAGAATGAGGCAATGACTTTAATTGCATTCCAACATTTCCGCAAGGTGAGTTTTTGAACCATATGCAGACTGTCCGCAAGAAAAATTGACATAAGCCTCCACTTTGTATTTACGCCGAACAGTATTTCGCAAAAGCCTGGTCCGTTATGCTAATGATTAGTATTGATTGGCAAAGGCTTCATTAATGCTTGTCACTCGTACTTCGATCCGGCGATTGTATTGATAATCTTCATCTGTACAATCCACTCCGTCGACGCAGTTGTTCCTGGGTTGCGATTCACCAAAACCGATGGCAGTGATCCGACTGGCTTCAATGCCTCTATCTACCAAAAACAGCTTTGCTGACTCTGCACGACGCAGCGATAATTTCAGATTAGAGTCCTCATCTCCTCTAGAATCAGTATGAGCCCCTAGCTCAATCTCCATGCTGGGATATTTATTGAGCAATTCTCCCAATGCCTCTAAATCCCTTACTGAGCCAGCTCTGATATCTGACTTCCCAAAGTCGTAGAAGATTTTTTCCAGAACAATTACGGTCCCTTTATTGATTGGCTGGGTGATGGATTGATCTGAATCCGGCGCAAGAAGGATCTCCGCGGTTAGCGACCTCTTATTTCGAATGCTAACCGTAGAAACCGACCGACGCCCGTCGGCATATCCCCGCTTACCTCCGACTAAATCAAAATCGCAGCCAATGGACAAACACCCCTGAAATTCGCCGTCCAGGTTTGTCACCAGCTGAACGCGACTGTTATCACATTTGTTTACCAGCGTAACAGATGCTCTGGGGACCGGCTTCTGAAACCGCTGGTCCTTGACCACACCATTTAAGGTGATACAATTGCTCGGCATTAATTCAACTTCCAATGCCCCTACCGGTGAATTCTTGGAAATATAGGTTAGTTCCCGGGTCATGTATCCAGCCTTGGAGACCATGACCAGGTAGTCCTTGCCTTCCACGAATCGCACCAGAGCTTCCCCTTTCTCATCCGTAACGGAAAACGGAGTATCCATTTCATCTTCGTCCTTTCGCACCAGGTTAAACACCAGTTGATCATCTCCGGAAGCTGAAGGCAACAACTCGAGATTGTAAAGGTCCTTGTTCTTAATCAACCCATCTGCCGAACGTTCAAAAAACCGAACGGTTGCTCCGGAAACACGTCGCTGGGAATCGCCGTTATAAACGACCACTTCCTTGTTGACCGACTTCGTCATAAGTCGACCTCTAATTCCTTCCGGAGCCTGAAATAGATAAATGTCATCTTTTCCATAGCCTCCTTGGCGGGAAGAAGCAAAATATCCACGGCTTCCATCTTCGGATAGAACGATGCTCAAATCATCAGACTCCGTATTAAAAGGTTGGCCAAGATTCAAGACTTCCCCCCAAAGATTCGTACTGATATCAATCATAAACAGATCGAGTCCTCCAAACCCCTTGTGCCCATCAGAGGTAAAAAACAAAATCCCACTTTCGTGAATAAAGGGAAAGACTTCGTTCTTATAGGTATTTACCTCGGGACCAAGATTGATAGGATCCGACCATTTATCGCCGATCTTCTGCACAAAATAGAGGTCCATACCACCGTAACCATCCGGCATATCAGAAGCAAAAAATAACTTCGAACCATCCGCAGACAATGATGGGTGGAGGCAGCCATAGTTGTCATCATTGAAAGGTAATTCGCGAATATTTTCCCAGTCAAAATACCCTTTCTCCGCTTCATAAATTTTCATGTGAATCTCTCCGTCACTATTTCCCACCAGAGTACCATTTTTCATATTTGTCCTGGTAAAGAAGATCCGGTCGCCCTGTTTGTTAAAAGTTACTGGTCCCTCATTGTATTGAGAATAGATTTCCAGCGAAAAGAGAGCGGGTTTGGAAGGCATGCCATTTGGGTCCAACTCGGCAAAGAAAACCTCGTGGCGGGTTTCACCCGTTCGAGGGTCTTGCGGCCCATTTTTGTATTGGGAAACATAGACCAGGCCATTTTCATAAATTGTTGGCGCATATTGTAGAAACGGAGAATTGATATTGATCGCATTCGTCAACGTAATGGACTGATCAATATCCCTCGTTATCTTTTTGATCTTTTTCTTTTTACTGTTTTGAGCAAAAGAGGGGACAAAAAAGCAATTAAAGGCCAGCAAAATTAAAAAGGTAAAGTTTTTCATATCTTCCTGATCATAATTCTATTTTGAACGCTCATCTCACATTAAAAATTTCTTGCATCCTTCAAATCAGTGTTGGGTCCTTCACCTCCACTCCCGATGCGATAGCGCAACATCGCTTCAATGGTCCCGCTACTGTACTGTCTCAGTTCCGAAATAGTAAAATCATATGAAATTCCCAATTCAATATTTTTTGTAATGCCGACTCCAATCAAACCCGAAAACGCTTCTCCAAAACCAACGTCCTCAGATCCTCCTAAACGATAGGATAGGCCAGCAGTAAATCGTTCTGCAAATACCATACTGATGTTTATATCTCCGTCAAATGGCGCCCCTTCAACATACTTCAACAACATATGTGTTTGAATCGCCGACTCGTCGCTTAAACGGAAGGTAATCCCTCCATTCAAATAAAAATGCTGAATCTCTCGACTGATCACAAGATCAGAATCCGATAGATCGATATTATTTTCCAATAACCGAGGGACCGAAACACCAAAATAAAAGTCCTTCCCCTGGTAGTAGATGCCGGCACCGAAGTTAGGCACATACTTGCTTTGAAATCCGACGGGAATGGCCTGATCTTGATCAACGGGTTGTGTACCCTCTGCCTTTCTAAAGTCCATACGGATTAAACGGACCGATGTTTTCAATCCCATGCGGAAAAATCCATTCCCCAATCTAATGCGATAGGAATAATCAAGACCTGCAGTATACCGCTCAGTAAGCCCGATACTGCTTCTCAAGACGGTTCCACCCAGTCCCACTTTCTCACTTAATACCGGCATGTGAAACGAAAGCATCTGAGTCTGCGGAGCTCCCTCAAAACCAATCCATTGATTGCGCATCAAAGCCGTGAAAGTAGGGGCATTTTCAGCACCGGCAAAAGCGGGATTAATGCCCAGTCGATTGTGCATAAACTGGGTGAAGTGATCTTGCTGTTGCCCCATCAAATAGCTGGAAAATAAAAGGGCAAAAAAGATGGTATATCTCACTCGCATAGGCTCGGTTTTTAGTATTTGGGATTTTATCGGTGAATGACCAAGTATCCATTATCACTGGGTTGGTCATTGCCGTAATTAATGACATAAAAATAAGTTCCAACCGGCAAATCCTCTCCATTGTATGTTCCCATCCAATTGTTCTCATACGGTACGGCCGATCTAAACACCTCATCTCCCCATTGATTAAAAATAACAACCTGGCTTTGGGGATACAGGTTTTCATTCAGCAGGCAGGGTACAACAAATGCATCATTGACCCCATCGTTATTGGGAGTAATGATCGTCGGCGCCTTGCAAAGTACATCACTTCCGACACTGAACTTAACAGTTGCCTGCGAACAAGCACACCCTTCACTGCATAATTCATACACTAATTCGTCTTCCCCCACAAAATTAAGAGCTGAAGTATATTCAAAAACTCCAGTACCGATTTGCGTTAAATTTCCAGAACCAGGTCCGGACAGGATTGTGACCGCCACTTCTTTGGGTACGAAGTCATTTGCCAAAAGATCCAGTTCAACCGTTTTCCCGAAGTCGACCACGACGTCATCGTTCATTGCCAATGGGTTTCTAAAATATTCAATTGAGATCGTATCTCTAGATGTCGGACCACAGATGGCATCGTCAATGGTCCACACAAAAATATTCTCTCCTTCCTGCAGGTTCGAAACGATGGCATCAGGTTCGTTTGCATCTGAAAACGTAACCCCCGGAGTAATACTCGACCAGATCGCTTCTCCTCCTAATGGCGTATCTGCCTCCAGCATAGCTTCTCCGTCATCGTTGCAAACTTCTCGATCAAATCCGGCAAAAGGACCCGGATCTGATACCCGCACGAAAGTTTCATCAAAAAAGTCCCCGCAACTACTGCTTACGGTCCAGGTGAACTTGTAAGCATTACCCGGCTCCAATCCGCGAACCGTGATTTCTGGATTTGATACATTGCCATCCAATCGAACCCCTAAACTCTCTTGTGAAGTCTCTTGCGTCCACCGCCCTTGACCATTGATTGGAGCCACGGCATTCAACCTAATGGTATCATCATCACAAACCAACTGGTCTTCTCCGGCAAAAGGCGTTTCACCCATTTCAACATTATACAAAACTTCGTCCGCAGAGTAATCCTGACAGGCGCCATTCGACAAGGTCCAGCGAAATAAGTAGTCTTGACCTGCCACAAGTCCCTCTACCGGAGTGACCGCCAACTCCGGATTCGCAATGACCACCCCCGAACTGTCTCCGGCAATTAAGGTCCACAATCCGGTCCCCTCGGAAGGCAACTCCGCCTGCAGCTCTATGAGACTCTCCTGGCACACTTCCGCATCTTCTCCGGCAAAGGCATTGTTGTTGGGAATCTCATCAAAAACAACGAAGGTTGGGTCTGAAAAGTCGGAGATACAAGCCCCCAATCGAGCTTTAGCCCTAAAAGCGACCGTACCGGGACTGTAATTGACATAATCTTTAAGCCCAAAATTTAAAGCCGAAATTTCTGCTCCAATTTGCCCTGACTCATCATACCAGGTATACATCGTTCCGGAACTCATGCCCGATGAGTCTACCGAAAGAACCAACAAATCTCCCGGCGTACTGATACAAACTGGACTGGAATTACTGACCAATGGAGGGGCAGGCGTCTGCAAAACTACCACGGGAATCGATTGAGGCTCCGATGTACAACCATCAATCGTGGCTGTTACCCCGTAAGTACCAGCGTGTCGGCTCGAATCAGCCATATTGATGATGGGATTAGCCCTCGAGGAAGTGAACTCCCCTGGCCCCACCCACTGATAGGTAGCCGTTGGGAACAACGTCGCCTCTAGTTGAACGGGAGTACCGCTACAAACGGGGCTATTACTGGTTACCTGTATTTCAGGTACTTCATTGACATCCATCAGCAGCGTACCGGAAGTCATCGATCTACAACCGTCGACGTTGACAAACAAGGAATAAACGCCACTTTCTCCAATGGTCGCACTGTTGATGGAAAGAGAGGGTACCTCGGTAACGATATCTCCATTTGGAGTGCTCCAGTTGTAGGTGACCGCACTACCAGTATATGCATTCGTCTCTACGACAATTTGGTCTCCTTCACACAAAGGAGCCTGTGTCGCTGCACTCAATGTAGGCTGATTGGGCGTTACCGGCGGATCAGTAACATCTACAACGGTAGTCAGGCTATTCGATACGCAGTTATTTTCATTGGTTACAACTAACTGGTAATTACCATTATTCAAAGAAGTTGCATTGGGTATGACCGCAACACTATCCGAAGATGAAAAACCCGGCCCCGTCCAACTATAGCTGTACCCACCTTGGTCAGGTGGGAAGACAGTTGAGATCAGTTGAATATCGGTAGGACCGGTAAGACAAGTTGTTCCGTTATTGCTAACAGCTGTTATGGTCACCCCCTTGATGACTTCGATATCTACTTCCGACGAATCAGCACATCCTTCAGCAGTCGTAATTTTGAGTTCAAAGGTTCCCGCCTGTCCGTCGGCAATCTCTTCAATAATCGGATTTGCAGCGGAGGCGGTATAGCCCTGCGGACCGGTCCAGAGATAGGTTGCTCCATTGATGTTTGGCGATCCCAGTAATCGTAGTTCATCACCGGTGCAAACATCCGTTCTCTGAGCGGAGGCAATCGCATTTGGCACCTGGTTTACTTCGATCCGAACGGAAGACGACACATCGGAATCACAACCAAACTGAGTGACGTAAACCCGCCAGAAACCTTCCTCCGCAATAGAAACATCCTCGACCGAGAAACCATTGGAAGTAGTCAGAAACTCCTGCAGATCCGGCGCAATCCAATGGTAGACACTTGCGTCGTTATTGTCCGTGACGAGCGCTAAATCTTCTCCTGTACAAAGCGGACCATTATCAGAAATATTTGGCGTCTCGGGCTTGGGGAGTATGCTAACCGCTGTAAAAGCCGGAGCCGATTCGCATCCATTCCTGGATACGACCAAAGTATAAACACCGGCATTGGAAAGTGCGGAGTTAGTGATCGCCTCGGGCAATTGAGCATTGGAGAAATATCCATTAGGTCCCGTCCACTCATAATCCAAGTCACTGCCTGTTACATCTGTTCCCAACTCGATCGATTCCCCCTCGCAAATAGTAACCTGTGTCTCATTGACAATGGCAACGGGAATTTCAGAAGCCAAAATATTGGTCGCAGCAGAAGGTTGAGAGATGCACCCGCTGGCCTCAATGACCAAATAATAATTAAACTCCCCCGAATTATGCGGAGCAGGTACCGTAAACCTTGGAACCGTCGTACTTTGCACCAAATTCCCTTCTGGCGGCAGCCCTTCGTACCAGTGATACATAACATTGTCACCTGAGGGCATAACGCCGGATTCGAGGACAATATCCTCATCGACACAAACATTTTCGGAAGTTACAATATTGGGTGTCAGGGGCAGATCTTCAATAACTACTTGCACTACCCCATCGACCGTACAGCCAGTCACACCTTCAATTTCTACTCGATAGGCACCAGCGTCGTCTCCATCAATGTTAGCGATAATCGGGTTTTCATCAGTAGAAATCAATAGTCCACTGGGATTAAACCAGCGATAAGTAAAAATGGTGCCGCCGTCTGCCGCCGGTGGATTGGCAATCAGAAATAAAGTATCGCCCCCGCAAAGTCCAGAATTAGCACTGGGTTGGGGAGCTTCCGCTTCGATCCGAATAGGGGTCGAGCAGCTGGACTGATTACCTTGGACATCTACTACGGTTAAAGTAGCCATAATGGTTGATCCAGCCTGTTGACAAGTAAATACGCTTGGCGACAAAAACATGGTGTCGATCATGCAATTATCAGTACTGCCTCCATCCAATTCCTGAGCCGAACGCGATTCGTCATCCAGACCGGAAGGATTGATAAAAACAGTTGTAGCCTGACATACCGCAACCGGAGCCTCGTTATCTTGAACAGAGACCAGAAAAGAACAGGTATCTACGTTACCACTCTGGTCACCCAAAAGATAGAAGACTTCAGTATCACCTGCGCCAAAATTCAATACCGGATTTATTTCAGGGCCGCTCATGATGGTGAGCGGAGTCTCAGTCTGACCAGTGGTATAGAAGGAAGGCAAGATATCTTCGTATTCCAGAGTGACGAAAACATACGTCAAACTATCAATTGCTCCATCTTCTTGCACTAGAGCCGGATTGCATGGATTAATTCCATCTCCAACCACTCCCGGCGGAACGACAATCACATTCGGTACGATTTTCAGCACAAAGGTGCCATCGCCAGCCATGGCGTTGAACGCTGCAGCAGATAGAGAGAAAGAAACTTGGCCAGCCTCCGAACAACTCGCAACCCCTTGTGCGGTAGTACCAATTACGTTGTCATTCTCATCTAATACTTCAATAAAAGCACCATTGGAATCAAAATCTCCCCTTAGATCCAATACAATCTGTACGGGTCCTAGAGCATTGGCAGCTACACCAGTAAACACATATTCCCTGGATTCAGCCAGATAATCATTTAAGTTCGGATCGTATTTGAACGTGAGGTATGCCCCCGTAGTATCCGTTGGTAAGGTTCGGGAATAAGATCCAAACCCAGGACAGTTGTCAGTTGCCACTTCAATAAAAGGTAGGGTAATTAAAGTATCACAGTCTCCTGTTTCCAATGCAACGACAATATCACTCGGACAATCAATTTGGGGTGCTTCGCGGTCGGCAACAGTCAAGTTGAATGAACAACTATCCACATTCCCGGCACAGTCTGAAATGTAATACTTCACCTCGTGTACCCCCTCTTCGAAAGTAGCAACGGTCGAGGTCGACAGGGCTGCCATTTGCAATGGACCATCATCAACGCTGTATTGAAAACTAATGTTACCCAATTCCTTAACGGTAAGCGTCAGCTGACCATTAACTGTAGTCCCTCCTGTACAAATATCATTAACGGCAAATCTGCCATCCAGCCCCTCCGGAATAAAAGGTTCCAATGAAATGGAAATCACTCCATCTTCAGCCCAAACATTAAACTGTTCCTTCGTAATTGTCAACGTCGTATCTGAATCACCACAAGATACCAGGCTGTTGGCAGTCTGACCCAGAAAACTACCATCTTCTCCGTAGATCAACAGGTATTCCTCGGCCGCTTCCGCATCGGCATTCACCAGGCCTATTGATAAGGTAGCTTCCGTAAAGGCGTTCACAGGAGATGAGGCGGCCAATGCAAAATTCAAAATAAGTGGATCGACAGGAGTCGTTCCTTCCTCACCGGCAGCAGCCGAGTTAGTCAGATTGGCAGATATAGAAATATCTTCGGTAGACAACAAATTCGAACACTCTTCGGTAAAGATCGGGGGCGTCAAGCCAAAACTGGCCGAACACTGGCCCGCACTTGCCTCAATCACAGTATCTTGAGGACAATCGATAATAATGGGTGCGATATTATCAAGAACCACAAAAGCAGCAGTCGACAACCTTTGGTTTCCGCAAGGATCAGTCACTACAAAGTCTATAGCAGTGATCAGTACGGTATCGCTGTTTGCCGGGCAAATCAATGAGCCCATAGCAGCAGGATCATTTGTCCCGCTATTGTAAGCAACCCAGGTCAAATCTTCTGATTCGCCACAATTGTCTGAGGCCATACCTCCTCCCCTGCTGGCTACCCAGTCACTGAATACCACCGCTAAGTCTACGTCAGCCGCACAATTTATAATCATATCCATTGGTGCTACCTCTAAAGTAGGTGGCAATAGGTCTTCAACTGAGATAGTTTGTACTTGACTACCAATATTCCCACAATTATCGCGTACTTCCCAGGTACGGCGAATCGTATATTTTCCTTCACACAATGGATCTAAGGTAACCACATCAGAAAATTCAGCCACCAGCCCATCCGAATCACAGTTATCTAAGAGATCGGTCGGCTCACCGGTTACTGCCAGATCTTCTGCCTCCGCACAATCAACTAAAGTATCTCTAGGGACTGTAAATGTTGGTGCTGTCTGGTCCTTCTTAGTGATGACCTGTACCTTTGTAATAGCATTCCCACACAAATCTGTGGCTTGCCAAGTCCGGTTAATAATTGTATCATTGGCGCAAGACCCAAGCACCTTTTGGTCGACGTACATAAGAGAAACCACCCCACCACAGTCATCCACAGCATCCGTTACTTCCCCGGTCAAATTCAAATCATTCTCATCATCGTCACATGAAATTGTCAAATTCGGTGGCGTAGTGAAATTGGGAGGACTACCATCAATTACCGTAATGACCTGGGAGGCCTGGGCTGAATTACCGCAAGAGTCCAATACCACCCAAGTTCGGGTAACCTGATATTCATTCTCATTACAGGTTCCATCAAGGTCTTGTGTAGAAGATTCTTGAAGTGTAGGAACCAAAAGATCATTACAATTATCTAAAACAGTAACGGTCGGGGGAGGGGGTAATCCGTCGTCACACTGAACAGTAGTATCGTTTGGAATTCCGACCAATACGGGTTTGATGGTATCGATCGTAGTGTAGGTTCCGGTCCAGGTGGCCTGCTGACCACATTGATCAGTAATGGTAATAACTAAAGTGCGGGTCTCACACGGCTTGTCAAAGTCGTCTTTAGGTTCGTGATCTATTTCATCCAGACAAGTCTCTACATAATTAAAACCGACGTTAACTATTTGCTCACCTCGCCATGTCGTGTATCCATCAACTACATCCGTTAATAGGTCACAAGCAACCGTATCATTTACTGTAGCATAATTGATCACCGGTGGGGTAACGTCTGGTAAAACAGTAATCATTTGTGTATCTCGCGTAATATTTCCATCGGTATCCTGTGCCGTCCAGACACGAAAAACAACACCTCCTGCACAAGGATCAATAGTACTGGGATCAGGAGAATCCACCGGGGAAATCAAGTCTGGAAACGGTCCATCTTCTGCATCTTCTGCTTCTAAATCCACCTTGTCGGGAATGTCCCCGACGCAATCCACAGTAATGTCAGCCGGCACGTTTTTGATTACCGGTGGAGTTGTACTACCAGCTAAAGCATAAGTATGCAATGAATGGCAGACCAGCGTCAGAAATAGTAGCCTCCTGGATAAGGAAGAGCATTTTCTCATAACTCAGACTTTTATTTGTCGTTTGGGATTACAGTAATAAGTAATAATAGTCACTAAAAACTGCTAAGTTATCGAATTATGTCGTTTCTGAGTAGGACAGGGGAAGGAACAAGGAGTCATTAAATGGGTGCCTGATGCGCACTCTGCAGAGGTGATGGCAAACGTTCATGGGATCGGATTTTGTATGAAAGTTACATTTTAATGCAAAATTAAAAATAAAACAATACTTAGCCCAATTTTTAACACACATCCAATGGAAGGCTTCCTTTTAACAACCTTCGTTCTTTGGCCACCAGCTTAGAGTGAGATTCTATTAATGCATTGGGCAACCGCAATCTGCGGCTTTGCAACCTGCCAACAACACCAAAACGATCGCAAAAATCAAAAAGTGTAAGATTTTCCGATTATTCATAGATTTGAGTTTTGTATTTATTAAATCTTGACAATGCCAAAGCGAATTCTTTATGTAGTCCTGGACTGGGGATTGGGGCATGCTACCAGATCGATCCCTGTAATTCAGGAGCTGCTAAAGAAACCGGTAAAAGTCATAATCGGAAGTTCCGGTGATGCAGGACACCTGCTTCATAACACCTTTCCCGAACTGGAATACATCACACTCCCGGCGTATCGGATCCGCTACCGTTCGCGCAGCATGTTATACAATCTCTTGATCCAGCTACCCCGGCTCTCAGTGACACTCCTGCGGGAATACCTCATGGTACAACAACTAATACGAAATGGGAAAATAGATGCGATCATTTCCGATTCGCGATTCAGTTGCTTTTCTAGGCTCATCCCAACCGTTTTCATCACCCACCAGATAAACTTGATCAGTCCTCACGCGTTACTGCATTACCCCATCAATCTTGTCAACAATTGGTTTCTCAAGCGATACGATACTTGCTGGATTCCAGATCGCCCTGACCATACTAATCTAGCTGGCATTCTTGCTCATCCAGCTAATGGAATCAGCGCCACCTACATAGGCCCTTTAACCCGCCTGAGTTCTATCACTTGTGATAAAAAATATGATATTATTGCCGTTTTGTCGGGACCTGAGCCCCAAAGAAGTGTGCTTGAAGGTCTTCTGATCAATCAATTGCTTAAACTACCTTATCGCTGTTTGTTGGTTCGAGGGAAACCCAAGTTACTAAATCCTCCCGAATTTAGAGGCTCTAATTTAGAAATCTTACCATTTTTAGATGCTGAAAACTTAAATGCAGCAATCGCAGCCGCAGAAATTGTCGTGTGCCGATCCGGATACAGCTCCATCATGGATCTTTTTTTCTTGGGTAAGAAAGCCATTCTCATACCGACTCCGGGCCAAACGGAGCAAGAGTATTTAGCAAAGCATCTTTCGGAAAGAGGTTACTACGTTTTTCAACACCAAAGCGAAGTAGATATTGCAAAAGGAATGCTTGAAATCAGACATACACAGCCACCGGCCCCAGAACAATTGCGAGAGCATGCTTTGTTACACCGGGCAGTCGATACCTTACTTAAACAGATCGACTCATAAAATCACGGATTACTGGCAGGAGTCTGACTACGCCTTCTTTAAGTGGGAGCATCACCGGTATCTTCAAAACCTCCTCCAAATTGGCTCGATACTCCTCTACTTTTTCCGGAATCATGCCCTGCTCATTTAAAGTAATACCCAAAACCTCTGCTCCCAACAGCTGAATCAATTGAATTTCCTTTTCAATGGGCGCCAGTGGTACGTTTGTATCTTCATAATGGGCACGCCCCGGAATGTGTTGCAAGACAACTCCTTTTACATCTCCGGAAAGGATAAATTCACTCCCACACGGACCAGTAGGATTCAACAAAGCCGATTGTCCCTCCACCAAGATCAGCTGTGGGTTTGATTGCCGAGCACATTCAACAATTGCCCTTTCGATTTCTCCACTGATAAAATCATTGACGGTAGAATCAAAGATGAACCCATGCTTGGACCCTTGCATCCAACCGGTTTGTCCGGTATAGATCATTTCTGTTTTCACTCCATTTTCATTGCACATTTCTGTGATGAACCGACAAGTAGTCCTCTTACCTATGGCACAGTCAGTTCCTAAAACGGCAATCTTGGGAATATTGATTTCGAAGATTTCACCCGTCCAGAATTTCAATTCTTTCCTGTGCCTTGGTTTCCGTACATCAATAAGATCGACACCATGTGTTGCAGCAAGATCCTTAAATTCTTCATCTTCACTTAAGAAAGTATGCAAACCATTGACAATCGACATTCCCTGTTGGATGGCAAAAAGCAACTCATTCCGCAACGAAACTGGCAAATAACCACCAGGGGTTGCAACTCCGATCACCGCATACTTGGGTACATGCGCCGTACTTTGCAAAAAGGACTCGACAGAATCTACTACCACAATGCCGTTCGAACGACCTTCCATCACCTGGCCGGCATCTTGCCCAGAAGATTTATCATCAATAATTGCCAGAACTTCAAATCGATCGGTCCCTCTTAGCAAACCGTGACAGGTCTTTGCAAAGGGCGACTCCAACATTCCGGCAGTAAGCACGATTGCGCTTTCTTTTTTCATGTGTATGGATAAGTTATTAAAGTTTAAATGGTCTCTACCCCCAATCCGGGCTTTCCCACCACCGACATATAGCCATCTTCCAGGATAAACCCTCCAGAAACAACATCTCTGGCCAAATCTATACTTCCATCTAGGTCGATGTATTTCGTGGCAGAGCTGGCCAAAGCCAGGTGGAGGGCAGCACTGATGCTAATGATACTCTCGTCCATACACCCCCACATCAGATCGATTCCGGCATCAACTGCAATTTGAGCGATTCTTCGACCATTGGTCAGGCCACCGCATTTCATTAATTTTATATTGAAGATGCCAAAAGGATTCGAATGGTCAACCAGATATAAGGCTTCGGCTGCATTGTGAAGATCTTCATCAGCCGCACAATGATCGCGCAGCGGAGATGGAAGTTGTTGCATCCAGGTCAAACGGCCACGAGGAAAAGGTTGCTCGACAAATTCTACATCTAAAGACCTGGTGTGAGTCTCAAATTTTAACAGATCGGATACCGTATACCCCTGATTGGCGTCCACCCGTATCTTTATCCCGGGCCCCACCAGTTCGCGAAGCTTGGTGAAGGTCTCGATGTCTTGCTCGACATCCCTTCCCGTTTTGAGTTTTATGACCCTAAATCCCTCCTTGATTCGCTGAGCTGCTTCCGCCAGTGTTTCTTCCACTGACATAATTCCAATGGTGATCGAGGTTGGTAGACGATGGTGTTTCAATCCCCAGAAATGAACCAGGGGAATACCCAAGTACTTTGCAAAAGCGTCATACAAAGCAATATCTATAGCAGCAAGCGCCGCAGGGTGCCCCGAAAATTCTTGTGTAGCCTTATCCAAGACAGAATAGAAGTGTCGTATATCTTGCCCACAGAGCATTGCCTCCAATCTATTGGCTAGCAAAGCCATAGAGTCGCTCATCTGCTCACCTGTCACAAAGGGAGACGGTGCTCCAGCTCCCATCCCGATCATCCCATTTTCCAGCTCCAGAAAGACGAATAGGTTTTCTACACTACTGAAAGTCTCAAAAGCAATGGTGTAGGGCTTCGTAAGCTCGAGGTCTTCCTTCCAAAATTTGACTGATCTGATCTTCATGAAGACGGGATTTAGCAATAATCAATAAAAATAGGTTCTCAACCAACTCCAGATTTCTCCCCAATTCCTTAGAATGAAGAAGGCCAGTGCAATCAGAGAAAAGATAACGATCAATCTCGTATTCTTTTGAGCAATCTGAAGCTTTTCTCTTCTGCTCTTATAATTTCTTTTTCTGCTTTGATATGCCATGTCGTATGTTTTGCTTCCTTCGGAATGTTACAGTCTAATAATTATGAGTTCCAGTTCTTTCCGAGTTAGGGCATCCACGAACGTTTTTGCCAATGCATCTCCAAACCCTTCTGCATGAAGTTCCGATACCCTCGAAACTCCACATGCCTCTGCGATCTTCCCCATATTCAAAACATGTTTCTCTTGCCCTATTGCATTTTTCCCACTACCTGGATTCGGTTGGTAACCGCTGGTTACGGCACTTTGATTATCCAGCAATACCATCAGTATATCACTACCATTGTGAACTGCATTACAAATTGCAGGTAAGGTCAAATGGAAAAAAGAAGAATCGCCAAAGAGTGCTACTGCTCGTTCCTCCACCCCAGTTTTACTAATTCCATCGGCAACCGACACTGCCGACCCCATGGCATACTTCCCATCGATCCGATCGGCAACCGATACCAAACATCCGGGATCACCGAGCAAAACAGGAGATTGCCCAACCTGTTTCGAAGCTTCTTCCAGGGCATCGAGCACTTTATCATAATTACAACCCTCACAATTGTTTTTCTTAACCGGATGTTCTTGTTTTTCCTCTTCTTTTGTAAAACGGCCTTCAAATGTTCGATTGGGTAACAACTGTTCCAATGTTGTTTGAATTTGCCAGCGATACAACTCACCTTCCCGCGGAACATGTCCGGTTTGTTTTCCAAAAATCTCCACGTCAGAACCAATCGCCTGAGCAATTGCTCGTATTCCAGTTTCTACGAATGGAGCATTTTCTTCCAAGATGACTACAGCTTCGCAGGAATCCAGAAAGTCGATTATCTTTCCCTGGGGCAAAGGATAAAGGGCACTCAATTTAAAAATCGCTAGATCCGCATCCGGTTTACCACCGATGATTTGCCATAGTTTTGCAAAGCAAAATCCACAGGCAATGACCCCTAGAGAGCCATCTCCAAAAATTCTATTGTAAGGATGTTGCTCAACCACCTCTGCAATGTCACTTAACTTCCCATGCAACGCCGCGTGTTTGGACACAGCATTTATCGGACAGGGAGCATATCGAAATGGAGCTCTTTGCAGACCTTTAAATTTGGGTTGCTTCCGGATGGAAGGAAGGCTGACCTCTTCTTCCGCAGTGGAAAAAGCTCTGGTAATCCTCAAAATAATAGGAAGCTGGACTTGTTCCGACAATTCAAATGCTTTGATGGTCATCTCGAAAGCTTTGCTTGGCCTTGCAGGTTCCCACATGGGCAACTCAATTAAATGGGCAACCGGGCGGCTATCCTGATCATTCTGTGATCCATAGGCCCCTGGGTCATCTCCGACCAGAATGATCATTCCCCCATTCAAATCTGTGAGATTTAGGGTCATCAAGGGATCGATCAAGACATTCATACCGACCCCCTTAACACAGACCAATGCTCTTCGGCCTGCCATTGAAGCCCCAATACCCATTTCAAGAGCTACTTTCTCATTGGTAGACCACTCCACATAGAAGCCACCTTGAGGTGCCAATTCGATGACAGCATCCATAACACTGGTAGCGGGTGATCCGGGGTAGCTACTGGCCAATCCGACTCCTCCATAGAAAGCGCCGTAAGCAATGGCCTGAGCACCGGTTAACTTCTTTTTAGGCATGGCGGTGTTTTTTCGGCCGTAAAACTAAACAAAGAGAGGGAATAAAACGGGGCTTTTACTAATTGATTGCAGGAAGGACGTAACCAAAATTGCGTGCTCCCTCCCGGATTAAGGGCAGGATGGAGGCGATCTCATCTTCCGTAAGATTCTCCTCCCACCTACCCACTTTTTTCTGATGATCCGGACGTGAATAACTTCGGGAAGTTTCTGCTTCAATGAAACGGTCATTGTTTTCATCTTGCACCCGGTCTATCCAAGGACGAAGGAAGGACTCATATTGACTGAAGTCAATCGAGGCGGATTCACAGATTCGGTGGGCTGCTTGCTCGGTGGCAAGTATCATCTCTTCAAAACGGTTGACCACCGCAACATCCTTTAACTGGTCGTATCCCCGGGTATTAATATAATTCCAGTGATGAGCACAACGCTGCAACAGTGGTTTTTCGAGCCATTGCTGCCAGTCGTGAGGCCTTGGGTGATGTCCCCAATCCTTGGCAATCCCTACTCTTAGGGAACAAATGGCGTCCAAGGGATGCCGAACTTGCCAGAAAATGACACGAGGTTCCGGCAATACTTCCCAAAGTTGCTCCATTCGGAATGGCAAACCAAAAGAACTTCCTTGCTGGTCGGACGGAGTTGGGACTTTAAAAGCAATCGGGTTGGAATAGTCAAAGTCTTTCAAATTAGAAAATGGAGGCTCACTATAGTAGGTATACATTGGCAAATGTTGAAAGAATTCACCAAAAATGGACGTGCCGCTTCGGCCACAGCCTAGAATGCAAATGTGACTTGGTTGATTAAGCATAGCAAAAATATTTACCCCGCCCATCCCTCGCGGTCCAGGCTTCTAAAATGAATCGCTTCAGCCAAATGCTCAATCTTGATTTTCTGGCTACCACTTAGGTCGGCAGCAGTTCTTGCCACTTTCAGAATTCGGTCATACGCTCGTGCCGAAAGTTGCAATTTCTCCATTGCTTTCTTGATCAGAATCTTGCCGGCATGATCAATGATGCACCATTCTCGAACCATACGACTGGGCATTTGGGCATTACAATAAATGTGTGGAAGTTCCTTATAACGTTCTCTCTGCACTTCCCTGGCCGCTACCACACGCTTGTTTATATCCAAACTTCGCTCGGATGGAAGTGCAGCGCTTGACAGCTCGTCAAACGGCACGGGAGTTACTTCTACATGTAGATCAATCCGATCGAGCAACGGCCCTGAAATTTTATTGAGATATCTATTGATCACTCCCGGTCCACATACACAATCTTTGTCTGGATGGTTATAATAGCCACAAGGACAAGGGTTCATAGAAGCGACCAACATGAAACTAGCAGGGTAATCGACTGTGGTCCGTGCCCTGGCGATCGTCACTTTTCGTTCTTCAATCGGTTGACGCAATACCTCCAGTACCGATCTTCGAAACTCTGGCAGTTCATCAAGGAAAAGAACCCCGTTGTGAGCAAGTGAGATCTCGCCGGGAAGTGGATTAGAACCGCCCCCAACCAGGGCCACATCACTAATGGTATGATGTGGAGCTCGAAAGGGGCGATTGGCCACCAGGGAACTATCCGGAGGCAATACTCCGGAAACGGAATGAATCTTGGTCGTCTCAAGTGCCTCGTGAAGATTTAGGGGGGGCAAAATCGTAGGTAACCTCCTTGCCAGCATAGTCTTTCCCGCTCCGGGAGGACCAATCAAGACTACATTATGTCCACCGGCCGCTGCGATCTCCAATGCTCGTTTAATATTGTTTTGCCCCTTAACATCCGAGAAGTCTACTTCATAAGTATTTTGATTCTCAAAAAATTCATCGCGGGTGTAAACGACCGTTGGAGTAATATCGCTCTCGCGATTGACAATTTCAACGGCTTCACGTAGGTTACTGGCCCCGTAGACATCAATGTCATTTACAATGGCTGCTTCACGTGCATTTTGCTTTGGAAGGATCAACCCCTTATAACCCTCTTTTCTGGCTTGGATTGCAATGGGCAATGCTCCTTTTATGGGACGTAAACTTCCGTCAAGTGAAAGTTCGCCCATAATTATAAAATCTTCCAGTCCTTCTTTACTGATCTGATCTGTGGCGGCTAAGTATCCAATTGCAATCGGTAAATCATAAGAGGACCCCGCTTTTCTGATGTCTGCGGGAGCAAGATTAATGACAACCTTCACGCGAAGCATCCTGAAACCAACATTCTTAACCGCTGCTTCTAATCTTTGAAACCCTTCTCTGACAACACTATCGGGTAATCCGACTAAAAAATAGAATTGGTTCCCTATCGTCACTGTACCGCCCGTATTGACTTCAACCGTAATTGTTCGGGCATCAACCCCCTGTACAGCACTCGCATACGTCTTAATAAACATGCTTACTTATTGAAATTTTGGAAACTGCCAGTGCTTCCCCCTACAGAATCTCAAAATTGATGGTTCAGCGCAATATTAAGTATTTACAGTCTGAAATATTCAGACTGTAAATACAGGTTGAAATTTTTCAAAAAAATTACGGCTTCACAATACTGGCCTCCTTCCGATTCTTGACGTGCTTATCTACCCAGTTATTCATTTCATATAACATATGTAAAATGGATTCCCGTGCACGATAGCCATGACTCTCATGTGGCAACATTACCAGTCGGGTCGTCGCGCCGTGTCCTTTCAATGCCGCATAGAATCGTTTACTTTGTAAAGGAAAAGTCCCGGAATTGTTGTCGGCCTCTCCGTGAATTAAAAGCAGCGGCTCTTTAATCTTATCGGCGTGCATAAAGGGCGACATTTTGAAATAGATTTCTGGAGCCTCCCAGAAAGTACGTTCTTCGCGCTGGAAGCCAAAAGGTGTTAAAGTGCGGTTATATGCACCGCTTCGGGCAATTCCCGCTGCAAACAGGTCCGTATGCGCCAACAGGTTCGCGGTCATGAATGCACCATAGGAATGTCCACCCACCGCCAGTCTTTCCCGATCGGCAACTCCCATATCCACTAGTTTATTCACTGCCGCTTCAGCTCCCATTCTTAGTTGGTCAACAAAGGTCTCATTCGGTTCCTCTTCACCTTCCCCAATGATGGGCATGGCAAAATTATCGAAAACAGCATAACCTTGTGTAATCCAGAAGATAGGAGATCCATAATAAACACGTAGAAATTGATGAGGCGATCCGGAAACTTGACCGGCCGCTTTTGCACTTTTATATTCACGGGGATAAGCCCACATAAATACCGGCAATCGTCCGTCTCGGTCCTTATCATACCCGGCTGGCAAATACAAAGTTCCAGTCAACTGGACACCATCCTCGCGTTGATACTTAACCAACTGTTTGGTCACCCCTTTTAATGCGGTATAGGGGTTCTGAAACTTCGTTACCCGGTCTAGGTTGCCCGTATGCAGGTTCCTCAAGAAGTAGTTGGGCGGTTCGTCTTTAGACTCTCTTCGCGTTAAAACAATCCCCTCTTCGGCATTCATAATTGAAATTGGATATTCGTAGTACGGTGCTTTTGAACGCCAAAGTCTCTCCGTCTTGCCATTGTCGAGATCGTACTTATCCACAAATGGACGATTGCCTTCCGATGAAGCTCCGACACCAGTAAGATAAAGACTACCTGTAGTCTTGTCCCGAATCAAAACCCTCAGACCGGAAGCATTCCGTTGAGTGGCAAAAGACCCCGGATCGTTATATCTATCCTCTCGAGAACGATCAAACAAAATCTTCTTACTATCCTTTGGATTGGAAGGGTCCCAGCGGCTGGTGATTTCTCGCCGAGTCGACCACCAGTATTCCGACGCGATGGCCAATTGGTCATCGCCCCAGGTGATGCCGCCATATCGCAACTTGAAGGAAATTGCCTCCTTGGGATTCCCCTCAAATGGAGCCTCCAAGTAGAACAATTGATCTCGAAATTCAACTTCATTTTTAGGATCTCCCCCATCCATTGCCTCTACCCAGTATACAGATGCCGGAGCGTCGTTCCGCCACGAGAAGTTGCGCGGACCAGTTCTAACTGCTCCAAACCCTTTGGGAATACTCTCTGCCAATGGAATACTGGCCAGAGATTTCATGCGTACTCCAGCGGCATCGTACAATTCTACTTCCTGTGGGAAACGATAATACGGAACCAGGTAGGAATACGGACGCTCTAGACGGGTCAACAGCACATAACGCCCGTCGGGAGAAGGCATAAAACTCATGACTACTCCCGCCCCGGCAAAATTTTGAGTAGTTGCAGAAGAGGTGTTGATTTTCACGAGTTGTGAATTGGCAAAATAATTGAATAATTCTACATCAAAATTATTTTGCAAGAGATCCTGATAAGTACGGACTGCCGCAGCAGCTCCATTGTTCTCCTGAATCACTGGACCCGTTGGTTTAGAATCTGCAGTGGGAATCTCTCCTCTACCTTCAGGCACTGTTTTACAAAGCAAGTGCTCTGAATCCGGCATCCAAGTGTATGGCCTTCCACGCATCGCGGCATTGACAACAGCGCCGGACAATTTCTTAGCCTTTGCGGCAGCACGTTCCACTACCCACAACTCAATTCCCTGGTCGGTAGTCTGTGTCAAGGCAAACTTTGACCCGTCGGGTGACCACATGATGTTATTGGCTCTCAATTTTTCGGGCAGCCCCTCAATATCGACGTACTTGTCCGAGGTAGTACTTTTTAATTGTAGGTTTGTGTAAAATACGGTTCGACTCGGTCCGTTTGTTTGTGGGTCGATTCGAAGGCCCGCCAGTCTCAGCTCCGGTCGCGCCACATCTTCTATGGATGCATAATTTGGCCGTTCCATCAAAAGTAGCCAATCTCCATCCGGGCTAATCGTTGTTGACGGTGTTGCCGGAGCATCAATGAGTGCTGCTATATCTTTTGGGGGTTCTTGATAGCCTAAGTTCACCTGACTAAATAGTTGACCAAAAAATGAGATAAATAAAGTTAAAACAAGATAAGTGTATTTTGGCTTCATTGGAAATAAGGTTTTGACTTACAGAAATTGGAATTTAGCAATAAAATTTCAAACCAGAAGTTTTGTATCTTAGGCATCTTATCCCTCCTTGCAGCACGTATTCAGATTGAGAGCGCACCGGCAGTCCGATAAGACATCTTTTCCGGCAAATAATCATTATCTACAATTTCCATTGAAGTTGATGCCATAGACTTCAACATCGGGCATTTCATCGACCTGGAAGTCGGTCGGAAGAGTTCTCTTACAAGATCGCCGAAAAAAAGATTTTTTTTAAATTTACCAACATCATATTAAAAAATTAACTTTTCATGAAAACACAACATATTTTCCTAGGTGTCGCCATTATTCTCGCTCTTTTGCTTGGATTTTCAAGCTGGCGGGGAATGAAATTGAAAAAAGAGAAGACCGCATTGATCTCTGAAAAGGCCCAGTTGGAAGGAGAATTGAAGGGACTTGGGGAAATTCGGGACGATCTTGTCTCTGAAGTGGATAGCTTGCAAGAAGCCTACTTTACCTTAGCTGAAGAAAACGAAAATCTACAGGGCTCGCTGGCAGATGCCCAGAAAGAAATAGCACAAAAAGCATCTGCATTGAGAAATGCGGCACGTAAAACCAATTCCGAAGTGAATGATCTCAAAGCGCAGATCCAAGAATTATTAGCTGCGAAAGCCAATCTTGAGACTTCGATCGTAGCCATTCAAACCGAAAACGATTCTCTCCGGGCGCGGACTGGTGTTCTCGAAAAAGACTTAGGCATCGCACAGCAGGAAAATGCAGCATTAGCCAATCTGAATCGGACCATTCAGGATGAATTGGAAAGACTTACGTTGGCAAACTTCAAAGCCTCTGCATTTCGGGTAGAAGTTGAACAAAAAAACACGAAGGTTACATCTAAAGGAAGAAGGGCGCGGCGAATTGGAGTGACCTTTGATCTAACCGATGTTCCCGAAGAATTCCATGGTGTTCAACCAATTTATCTGACCATCAGCGATGACAAAGGAACGCCCATAAAAGCTACCAATCCCATCGAAGCAAAAGTAGTGGTTAATGGCCAACAAACAGACATAATTGCCGTAGAAACAAAAGAGGTGAACATCGCCGCCAGTCAACGTTTGTCGTTCAATCACTCCCTTTCTGAAAAGCTAATACCCGGTTTCTATCGAGCAGCCGTATTTTCTGATATTGGTCTGCTGGGAGCTACCAGTTTCAGGCTAAGATAATTCGTTCTGACATGGTTGGGAGACATCGACCCGAAGAAAAACGCCGTTGTCTCCTGTCCTCTTCTTTAAATTTTCTCAGGCTATAATAATCTTATTGGAATATGTGGAGAAGAATTCAACTCCGGACTGTCCTCTTTCTTGCTGTATCCATTCTGCTATCATCTTGTATCAGCACTAAAAAACATCAGGAAGCAATTGGTGAAATGAAGAGTGGCTTCGACGCCGAATTAACGCAGATGACCTACAAGTTAGAGACTTCTAATTACAAGAATGACAGTCTTGGCCTAGTCATCGCACAAAAAGAAGGAGAGAACAAAGCACTTCTAACGGTACAGGATAAATTGCAGGACCGCATCGACGATTTGCAAGGGCAAATCGAGAATGTGACCGACCTCGCCTTGTCACAAAGACAATCTCTACAGGAAACCATCCAAGATAAAGAAAAAGACTTAGAGGAAAAAGAATTGAAAATCAATGAGTTAAATATTTTTCTCACGGATACGGAAAACGCGATTAATGACCTTATGAATACCTGCAGAGACTCCCTCTCCCAACTGGACTCCTTGGGTCAGGCCACATTTGCAGTAGTAGGTAATGAACTTCACCTCAACATATCCTCTAGTGTGTTTTTCCAAAAAGGGCGACACAAAATCAACACCAGAAGTTCCAGTAATGCTATAAAGACCTTGGAAACAATCAGTAAAATTCTAAACAAAAACCCCGATAAGTATATAACCATCGTCGGACATACGGATAATTCCACGGCTAATACCCGTTCTTACCGGGACAATTGGGACCTTAGTGTTTTACAATCAGCTTCAATCGCGCAAATGCTGGTAGAGGAATTTGAACTGAACCCCAATCAGCTCACCGTTGCCGGCAAGGGAGAATTCGTCCCTACGACCTCCAATGAAACAAGCGAAGGAAAAGATAAAAACAGAAGAATACAGTTTGTCATCTCTAAAGGCAATAACGTCCTTGTTAGAGAAGTCAAGAAAAGACTGCAATCTTTACGCCTGAATTAGAAATCCATCCCCAAGGAAATGTACAACATTGGGTCTTGTACCTTTCTGGTCTCGATTCCCCAAGCATAATCCAGTCGGAGGAAATAGCCAAACAACATGGTACGCAGCCCCATACCGTATCCTGCTACAATGGGATCCCGGAAAAAATTAACTTTGACAGAAACCAAATCTGAGTTCGGAATTACCTTTGTATTCAATGGATTGTCCTGCCCATATGGATCACTACCAGTCCAGGCAGTACCGACGTCAAAGAATCCAACCAATTGGAAATTTCGGAAAAAAGACGATCGAATTCTCTTGGAAATATATTTGAATACCGGAACTCGAACTTCTGAGTTAATGAGGGCAAAGGAATTTCCATTTCGGATGTTCACTTTAAACCCACGCAAATTAGTCGACAGTGTTTGGAACGCAAAATCTCTATCGGAAGATACTGGTGTCTCGTTATTGAAGCTCGGGAACAACCAGTTGTCAACTCCACCTAAATAATAGAGGATTTGTTCGGAACCAAAGGAAGTCGCCGCAGCAAATCTAGTGGCAAAAACACTGTGCTTTAGCAATCGTTGATAATGCCGGGCATCAACCCCCAAGATGGTCATAAAACCCTCGTTGAAAGATAAATTGATCCCGTCGGAAAGACTGAGGTCAAACCTTTTAACCGCTTCTGCATAGACTTTGTACCGAGTCCCATTCTTAATATTCAAAGCAACATCCAATGTGTTGTCAAATACATATTCAAGTCGAAGCCCAACTCTTTCTACACTTTCCGTTTCAGTCTCTAACGTAGTACTTTCCGTAGCCAACTGAGTGATTCGATCTCTTCTCAGTGTAGAAATGGCTCTCACACTCCTGAAAATATCCAGTGGATAGCGAACACTATATTGCCCAAGCAAAATATTGACTTCTTGCTTCTTAGGCACAAAGAAATTGCTTTCTTGGTTTAACCGCTCATTCTTCCGGTAAACCGCATATCTCTTATCCAGGCGTTTTTTCTTATCGTCAAATATGAGAAAATACTCAGAGCCATTAAAGGTGGTGGGAATCCGAACGCCTCCTTCAAATTCATAATCTTCGAAAAGGTCCTTGAAATTGGCTTTCAACAATATTCCTGGAGGTGGATAACCAAACTCTTGCGGATTCGCAGCAAAGCTTTCCAGCCCCTGAAAAAGTAAACTATTGTCCAATTGTGTCGTAACATAATCCGTCCTAAATTCCAAACGATAGGGGGTAATCCGGCCGGGGCGAAATTCGTAGACATCGCTTTCCTCTTCTTCTGCCGCATTGCTAATGACACCATCCTCAAGTATGGGAATAGCATTTGCCACTACCTCCTCATTCGAGGGGTCGGCTCCTTGAGGAATGATATTTGGACGAACTTCCTCTTCCTCTTCCTCGTCATCGAATTCACTTTGAAATAAATAATTGTCGATGTCCACTTTTGCTGTATCCTTGGTCACCTCTTCTTCCGCCATATTAAGGGGTTTATCACCTTCTTTAGGTGGATTACTGTCGGTATCTCTCGATTCTACCTTGATGTCGAAAGGGTCTTCATCATCCGTTTTTTGCTTTCCACCTTCTTCTTGCTTTTCTTGATCTGCCAGTTCCGCCACGTTTTTGAGCTTTGCCATTTGAAAGGAGGAAAATGGCAGACTGGGCATGTAATCTGTTTTAATACTATCTATGTATACTCTATTGGTTCCTCCCTCAAATACCAGATTGGCCTGCCTGCTCACCCTGGGAGCAGTATTCTGTTCCAGCAAGCCCCGTTTGTAGTTGGAATTCTGATGAATGACTGCTCGCTGTTTGATCACCGGTCGATAAATGATCGTGTCGATAAGCGTAGAATCCAGCAGCGCAAGACTTGAATCCGCGTGCATAATGATGTCCTCCCCTTCTGTAAGTTTAATCACCTGCTCAATGTGATGGACGTAATCTTCTAGGTAAGCTGCTTCCCGGTTATAGATCCCACTGCGATCACTTAAATAAGAAAAGTAGGTTGTATCAATACCTGCTGGTTGGCGTTCATTCGCCAAAGGAGTATGAGTTACCCTAACCAACTCTTTGGGTTTGTTCTTCAGATCGTAATAGAATATGTCAAAGGTGCTAATCGGCAAAATACTATCTAGCCGTAAAGAAGACAATAAGGTGTCGGGGCGATTGGATGCAAAAAGGATTCCTTTCTTATCCCTTACGTTGACTACCGTTGCGTCCAGGTCGTCGTAAAAATCCCGGGTAATCCGTTGCGTCTGCCTGGTGCGTGGGATGTAAAGAAAGATATCGGAAAAACCTTGTACGCCAGCAGAAAAAACCAGCATGGTAGGATTGACGTATTCCATGCTGTATATGCGTTGATATTGGGGCGCCATGTCTTCTTCAGATGTTTTCTTGGTCATCACATCATACCGCATGAATTTAATCACATCCCGTTTCTCGTAGACCATAGCGATCTCCAAACCACTTGGACTCCAGGCCACTAGTGGATAGTTGTAATCAGTCGCCTGAAAGGCATTGCGGAATCCCCCCTTAAAAATCATCTGCCGCTCTTTATTGGGAATATCGTGCAAGTAAACTTTGTATTTACCAATTTCATTAGTAACGTAGACTAATTTGGTCCCATCAGGGCTCAATTTCACCTGACTGATCGGTAAGTTCCTTTTGTTCTTTATCGGTATTTGCATACCCTTAAATGACTCCCGCTCCTTTACCTCTCCGAGATATCTTTGCTTGTAATAGTTTGTCCAACTGACAATGACCTGTTCATAAGAACTATTGAGAACATACAAGAATCCACTTTCAACACTTCGGTTGATTCGCGTCAAATACAGCAAGTTAGAAACTGTAGAAGTGCCAAAATTTTCACTAATGAAAAACCATAGGGAACGGCCCGCTAATTCGGGGTTTTCCTCCGCAAAAATGTCAAACCCTTCAAATTCTTCGTCCAACACAATATCGCGAAGCATGTTGTCTGAGTCCGTATCCCAGTTTTCTCCTACATAAGACACCAGCCCCTTCTTAAACCAATCTGGGAGATTCATCATGACGGCATTCTGTACAATCTCCTGTAAATTTGAACCGAAGAGCATCGCATCCAAATAGACGGAGGCGATCCCTTCCCGGATCTTTTTGCGCAGGTTGTTGTGATTACCGTCAAAGTAGACAAAGATTTTGTTGCCAACTATTTTAGTCTGACCACCGGTATTCGTAAAGACTTCTTCATTGCCAATATTACTTTGCTTGAGGTCAGTAAGATCGGTATAGACAATGATTTGTATCTTTTGATTGATTCGGTGCTCCAGGGTATTTTGAATATCGTAAAAGTCGTATTCGGCCAACTGTACAACCGCTTGTCCGACATTGCGCCCTTCTCCGTACCAATACGTAATAAAATTATCACTCTCATACTTCGACCATTCCGCAAAATCACGGTGGTATTGCACTCTGTTTTTCCCGAATTCCACTTGTGTCCCTTGTCCCATAACGCCCGTAAGGACCAACGTAAAAGCGAATAACGAGAAGTATATTTTTAAGTACATAATGTGTAGTTTCGATAAGCAAAATGACATAAGACAGTTTTTGAACACAATTTTCACCCTAGAAGTTGAAAAAAAAGAGTATAATGTGGCTATGGGACTAATAATTGCCAATCTAAAATGCGTATTGGTCTCCGATAAACAATTTATAATTTTCCCATCGAATTATCTAGTCTATAAACAGGAAAAGATGCTTCATGTTGGCTGCCTAACATTTAACCCATTTCAAGAGAACACTTACGTAGTCTATGACGAAAGTAAGGACTGTATTATTTTTGATCCAGGTTGTTATTCTCAAATGGAGCGTGAACAATTGAAGAACTACATTAACGAACACAATCTACACCCGGTAAAACTAATCAATACCCACTGCCACATTGACCATGTTTTTGGCAATCAATTCATCGCTAATGAATACAGCCTGAAGCTGGAAATCCATCGAGGAGAATTGACCGTGCTCAAAACCGTACCTCAAATTGGTCAACTATACGGTATCCCTCTACCCGATACACAGCCCGAACCCGGACATTTCATTGAAGAGGGCGATGTTATCACCATTGGCGATAGCTCACTGGTAGCTATCCTGACGCCAGGGCATTCTCCTGCAAGTCTTTCTTTCTACTGCGACACCGATAAAGTGTTAATAGCCGGTGACGTTCTATTTGACGGTAGCATTGGCAGAACGGACCTTCCCGGTGGCGATTACAATACTCTCATACGAAGTATCAAAGAAAAGTTGCTTCCACTGGGAGACGATGTAACAGTATATCCCGGACACGGCGGTAGCACCACCATTGGCAAAGAGAGAGTATCCAATCCATTCCTCACCTGATTTAGATGGACAAGGCCAATTGGATCTGATTCAAATGGTGTGCATTGTGCCAGGCTACCTTATCGAACTCATCTTTCAAAGTTCGAATACCGGTTGCACTGTGGACAAAGCCATTAGTCCCGCGCTCCTCATAAAATTGTTGGGCCAAGTAGATAACAGCAGCTCTAACTGCCATATAGGTCGCTTTGTTCAATTCCAAGGGAAAAGTCATATAATCTAATTGTTTGCACCAAGCATCCTGATCAAATGCCCAAATCACCTGACCGGGTTTGGCAATGGTCCGCCGAATCCGATCATATAGTACCGTTTCAGCATCAACGATGTGATTCAACAATTCCCGGACCGTCCACTTTCCCGGACTGTACCGTCTGAGCAGATCCTCTTCCGACAGTTCAAAACACTTCAGCGTCAAATCTCTCGTATATTCCAATTCTTCAAATAATTTCATCATGTTTCATTCATCTGTTTAATATTCATCAGTCAGTCATTTGGATAAATTGTTGGATAAGGGCCACTAAGGTTTCCGGAGCATCCTCCTGACAAAAATGTCCGGCATGCTCGATTTCAACAATTGGTCCATTAGGGAAAAGCCTCCGGAAATCATCTATGACCAGAGCGGGGGGCATCGCCTTGTCTTTCATGCCTTCCGCCAACATTGCCGGCTTTGATCTTACCCGCTCAAGATTACCCATTTTCACACCTTCTATGACATATTTAGATAGGCGATCCAAAGCAACATCTAATGGAAATTCTACCGCTCCGATGGATTCCTCTACCGTTGGGAAAGGCATTGAATAGGCCCGCATCCATTCTTCATCAACGGCAGCCGAATTATCGAAATACAATTTTTTCATAATGCCCAAAACATTATCGCCCATATGCTGCATCACAGAGTAGTAAGTTCCATCGGCGTATGCCTTCCGAACCCAATTAAACCAAGAAGATTGATGTAATTTGGGCAATTCTGGATCGGGTTTCGGAAGCTCCCTAACCGCTCCTCCAAACCCCAGCATGGTATTCATTAAGCAGAATCTCTTGACCTTATCGGGTTGCCGGAGTGCGAAAGAACCCGCAATCGGGCCACCCCAATCCTGCGCCACAATTGTGAGATCTGTCAAACCTAGGTCATCGACCAGTGCCATCAAATTCTCGACATGCGTTTTAAAAACATATTCTTTATTCTTTGGTGTTTCACTCTTGCCAAACCCCATATGATCCGGGACAATAACACGGTGCGTTTTTGCTAATTTGGGGATAAAGTTTCGATAGAGATACCCCCAGGTAGGTTCTCCATGAAGGCAAATAATTACATCTCCTTCTCCCTCATCTACATAATGCATCCGAAAACCGGGCGCTTCCGAGAAATTAGGTTGAAAGGGAAAAGTCCCCCCAAACGTTTCGTCTGCTGGTATCATTTTCTTTTGTTTTTGTTGTGTCCTAGTGGTTCAATTGGAAGAATCGGAATCGTTAAGTGGCTGATCGTTATTCTGTATTGCGGTTAAGTCTTTTGCATACCCCAGGACTCCACTGTAAACCATCATCCGCCAGAAGACTCTAAAAATTACAAATACCTGTTGAAGAATAAAAACCGACAATAATATTCCCAACGAGCTTCCCAACCCTGGTTGGTCTAAGTTCCAGTAAAATGCGGTAACTAAGAGTTGCACTACGCCAAAAAGCAATACCAGCCCCGTAATGGAAAATAGATTTCGAAAGTAGGATCTCAATCCCCGCCAAATCGACTGAATGACAGAAAAGCCAGCGCGCAGATATTTGATTCGTGCCAGTACGGACCAACTGAACAGTACGACCAAACCCAAAGCATATAATAAAATTAACAGGAATAGAAATATAAACAATACCTTTTCGGAGGGTAAATTTCGGAGCATCCAAAAGACGGAGGAGAAAAATGGCACCCAAATTATGATCGACCAAACGAGTGTACATAACAAAAAGAATAGCCCCATCCCCAGAAAGGGTAGAAAGATGCTGATTCCCCCATGAAAAAAGGCAGTAACCGACAGCCGATCATCGCAAATGGCCTTCAGAATTCCTCCATTAATAAAGGTACTAGCCAAAAAGTAGCCGATCAAAACCCATTTCAATTGACCAATTAATGTTGCATAGGCCCCTCCATTGTAATTCAAAAAATCGTATACAACCGAATAATCAAACCCCTTTCCTAATCTATCCAACATCAACGAATCTCCAATGCCAGAATCTAGAACAGAAAATACCTGCATCCCAAATGCAAAGGCAACCAGAAACTGTAGTAAGTAGGCCAAAAGACCGATCCGCCATAACCGCAACCCTGACCGAATACCTAATAAAAATGCTTTAATCATGTCGCTATATCATAAAACCCACTGATTGAAGAAGATTTTGAACCCAAAAAACCGCTTTGAGCACATACTTCCACAACGGTCGTTTTTTAGGCTCTAGAGTTTTACTGTTATTGTTGAAATCCAGGTCCATCAATATCTTTTGTTCCGGATCGATGTGAGCGCTGAGGATCCTGACATCTCCCCTGAATTCAAAAGTTTTGATGTTGTCTTTACCAGACCAGTTCACGGTTTGGGTACTGCCATCTTCAAAATGCACTTCAATTGTAACCGGAAAATACAATTCTCCTCTTCGCTCTACTGTGACTGCCCCAAGATATTCTGCTCCGTCTTTTCCTTCCCTGAATTCCTTGCCACCTCCTTTCTTGTCGAAAACCCCGTGGTCAACAAAACTTCTTCCGTTAGAAATCTCCGTCAACACATAGTCGCAAACCCCAGTACCGTATAAACATTGGTCGAAAAACCAATCCATGCTTTCTCCAAACTCATCACCATGCCGGGCGTGAACCACCTCATTAACTACATCGATAAAATCCTGAGCTTTCGGGTGCTTAAATTTCCACCGTTGAAAATAGGTCTTAAATACCTGATCGATTGTTTCATCCCCAACTAAACCATGTAGGGTATGCAGTACAGTTGCCGTTTTGCTGTAGATCAAACCTTTGTAGTTCCCCTCTATTTCCCAACTTGGACGAGCAATCGCCCCAAATGAGGGATTGTCGAGGCTCGCATATTCATTCCTGGTAAAAGCTTTATTCGTCGCGAGATACCCCAGGCCTTCGATCAATCCGCTGTAGTTTGCTTCCATAATCCGATCCTCAAAATAGGTGGTCAGCCCCTCATCCATCCATGCTTCTTCTTTCTCATTGGTCGCAACCATACCCATGAAGTACTGATGGGTAAACTCGTGCATTACCAATGATTCAACCGTTCGAACTCCGGTCGGCATGCGGTAACACGAAGCCATCGTAATCAAAGTAGGATATTCCATAAACCCGGTATTAAGGGCATGGACCGGTGGGTCCACCATCGTAATAATGGGGTATGGATAAGGCCCTACATGTTCATCCAAATATGCCAGTGCATTTTTTATTGCCCTGACGAACCGGGGCGCAAGCGAACAGTGTTCGGGCGGAACTAGTAGTCGGATGCTTACATCCTCCCAACGATCCATCACTTCTTCGAACAGTGGATAGGCCACCCAAGCGAAGTCAATCACATCTTCCGCATAAAAGACATAGGTATTGGTCCCATCTCCATTTTGTTTTTCATCGATTTTACAACCAGTCGTACCAATTACAAATTGTTCTGCTGCAGTTAATTCGACCCGGTAGGTACCAAAATCCGAGTAATATTCTGTGGAACGCTGAAACTGGTGGCAGTTCCACCCCCACTCACCGGCCAAATTCTTTTCGTATACGCCAGCCTGTGGAAACCAATGGACCCAATTGAAATAATCGTCTTTGGTATAACCCGAACGAACGACGCTCCTGGGCAACTTGGGGGTATAGGACATATCCAGTACCAAACTAACACCTGGGAATACCACCTCTAATAGTGGAACTGACAAAACTGTCTGAGCAAC
>JANQRV010000006.1 GCA_028284395.1 Saprospiraceae bacterium | reverse complement strand
AGGACAGTGTCACCGGAGCCGAAACGGCCAGACGCGCCGGCTGTAAGGTCATCATCTTAACGACAACTCATGGAGCGGAAGATTTTGCACATTTTCCGCACATCATCCGTTTTATGTCCGATTTTACACAAATCAGCCTAGATGATGTGCAGAAAATATAAGTGTGCTGAACAGCTTACATTACAGCCCAAAAGCGTAGTAGTATTCTTCGGCTGGATTTCCCTCGTAAATACCTTCGATCATTACTCCGCCGGTCTTATTCTTTAGCGCACGTTCCAGGTCTTCTACCGTCCGTACCCTTTGACCATCAACCTTCGTAATGATGAAGCCTTCTTCCATTTGGGTATATTGACGCAGTTTTCCCGCTTTAAGTGCGACGACCTTGACACCGCCGTCGATGGATAGATCTTCTGCAGTTGCGGGGTCCAATGTTTCAAATTGGCCTCCCAACATTTCCGGAAGCTCGGTCGATTCGGCCGCAACGAAATTGGTATTGCCGCTGGGATTATTAAGCGTCACTGTAAAAGTCTTTTCTCTTCCTTTTCGATTCACCAAAACTTCCACTTCATCGCCGGGACGGTGCCGAGCGATTGCTTCCTGTAGATTTGCAGAAGAAGAAACCGGAACGCCATCGACATCGACGATCACGTCTCCAACTTCGATGCCGGCCTCCAGAGCGGCACTATTCTCCAGGAGATTTTCGATGTAGGCTCCTTTATTAACATCCAGGTCTTTTTCTTTTTGTAGGCCTGCATCGACCGTCCGGATGGAGACGCCCAGTACTCCCCTTTGTACGACACCGAATTCCATCAGATCCTCCACTACTTTTCGGACCAAATTTGCTGGAACAGCAAAACCGTAGCCGGAATAAGAGCCCGTTGGGCTAGCGATGGCGGTGTTGATTCCGATCAAGCCTCCATTGAGGTTAACCAGTGCTCCACCACTGTTGCCCGGGTTAATTGCTGCATCGGTCTGTATGAAACTCTCCACTGCGAACTGCTCGCGAAGAATATTAATATTCCGACCTTTGGCGCTGACAATTCCTGCCGTGACGGTAGATGTAAGGTTAAAGGGGTTTCCGACTGCGATCACCCATTGCCCGACTTTGACCTCATCGGAATTGACAAAAGGCACGGAAACCAAATCATCACCCTGGATTTGCAAAACGGCCAAATCGGTTGTTGGATCGGTACCGATCAGGGTAGCTTTGAAGGTACGGTTATCATTGAGGGTAATTTCGATGTCATCGGCATCGGCAATGACGTGATTGTTGGTAACAATATATCCCTCCTGACTAATGATTACGCCGCTTCCGCTACCTACGCGCGGTTGGGGCTGTCGGCCTTGGCCTCCGCGATTCGGATTTTGGCGGAAAAACTGGTCGAATAGGTCTTCGTTAAAATATTCTTCAAACGGATTATTGGGATTACCTCCTCTTTGGGAACGGTTGCCTCTGCCTTCAAATGCATACGTGGACTTGATGTGCACTACGGCACCTTTTACTTTTTCTGCCACCTGGGTGAAGTCCAGCGCTACGGCATTTCCTTCCTCATCTACGGAATACAAAGTCTGTGAAGCCGGCGTGCTGTTGATGTGTTCAATCTTAATACTGCGGTTATCTCGATCATTGAAAGTGGAGTAGACGGCAATGGTTGTCACTGTAGTAGCAAGCGCGACCAAAGCTGAAATAAAATAACTACTTTTCATAATGCTATAACTTAAGGTGTTTTTGTGATATTAATTGAATAACGTCATTAAGAAGTGGGAACCACTTGGCAATAAAGACATTTTAGCAACGCATTTGGTTGCGTTAACGGCTGGTTAAAAAGTGTTGTGAAACTGTTAAGCTATATTTGACCATCTGCTGAAGCAGAACTCCTGAAGAAATGAAATATTTACGGACAGAACTGCTCGAGGTAGGAATTCGCAATGTCAAATCCCATAGCTTTGACGCGCTGCCAATCTTCACAAGCCTTTTCGAGGTCGTTGTTCTGAAAATGGGCGATTCCGCGATTAAAATAAGCAAAAGGTTGATTTGGCGACAGTAAGAGACTCGTCGAAAGGTCAATAATACCGGCATCCAGTAACCCTAAACGGACCTTTGCGGCCCCGCGTTCCAAGTAGGCCTCCGCGTATCCGGCATCCGCCAATACGGCCTTGGTGAAATATTGAATGGCTTCCACAAATTTTTCCTGCCGAAAAAGGTTATTGCCCAAATTGTAGTAGGTGGAACGATCGGCTTTTTGGGGAACGGAGGCCGCCGGTAAAATGATCTGAAGAATTCCGGTTGCCAATTTGTTGAACTCAATGGCTACTTGCTCTCTGCTGATGACCCCCTTGTCGTTTTCCGTTTCTAGGGTTTTGATCTTTTGGAGATAGTATTCTACGGCCGTTCGTTTTGCCGGGTCCTGAAGGTATGACAAGAGCCTTTCCGCGGCATTGCGCAAATCGTATTGGACGACAAGGTTTTCTATTTCATCAATTTGTTCACTGTTTAACATCGACGGTCGCTGATTTTTTGTAGGCCTTCAATATGGACTCGATGGTTTCCATTTTTCGCTGTGTTTCGGCTTCTTTTTTGAGCATGTAGACCCCGCCGGTTGTGATGCCGAGTCCCGAAAGGACGGTCTTGAAAATATTGAAACTGCCAATCATAAAACTTCCGTTGTTGAACTGTAGATTTAGGGTGACGTATCCGCTTCCCGGATTGAAAACGTGTGGGCGTTGTAGGATCCGGCCCAATTCGCGTTCTACCGTACTTTGGATCAATTGTTTGATCTGGGCTTCGCTGGTAACCTTGGTTTTAGATTGCTGGATGGCCTGAAAGGTCTTATCCACTAAATTAACGGATTGCTGTTGGTAGGTTTTGGCTGCCGCACCCTGCACTACCTTTTGGTGGAGTGGGTCGGCATAGTGAATGGCAAAACCCTTGGTATCATATAGTACGAGGTCGATCGGAGCCGACCTTACGGCCTTGACCGCTTCGTCCGAGCCATTTAGGATTTGATTGGAAGCCTGCGAACCCAGGAAACCCTTGGGGTCGGGGATGGGCGTCTTGCGCAGTTTGAGCAAGTGCTGGGTGGGGATCTTGCGGCCGTTTTTCAAAGTCATGACCTTAGCACTGTTCAGGATGCCGATCAAACTTTTAGAGTTTTTTCCCGCATTTTTAGCAAAATTTTTGGTCAGTTGTTGAGCTGCTTTGGCGCCGACTTTGACACCGGTACTATTGCAGGAGTAGAGCAGGAAGAACAGAACAAGCAGCCCTAATTGCGGATCAAGAGAACGCATGATGTGTAGCTTTAAATTATACTTTCCAGAACCTGAGAAGTAGTACTTCGATGGCTAGAAATACCAACATAAAGATAATGCACCAGCGCCACAATACAAATCCCTGACTGCGTTCTTCAATGGTAGCTGTCAACACCGCATTGGTGTCCAGGCCAATTACATTGAACTTCTGATTGGCAATACTCCGCAGCTCATTGACCGTGTAGTAGCGTAGATCGGATTCCTGGCGATCAAAATTGAATGCGTATTTCGAATGGATTTCGTCTTCGGTGCGCGACAAATCGTAGTAACCGGCCAATTGGATCTGGTTACCTAAACCAATAATGGCCTTTGAATTGACCTGGCGTTGCTCGGGAATGAATTCTTTGTCTTGTCCCTTGAATTTGTAGGGTTTGTCGGCCGATCCCACCTGTTGGTTAATTTCGATGACCTCATCTTTGCCAATGGTATAGGCAATCCGACGGCGTTTGCCGGATGAGATGGCCGCCTTATAGATTAAGGGCACGAAGATTTCGGCATTGTTAACCAGATTGTTGAATTGGACGTCCAGCGGTGCCGCACAGAGATAAAGGTGGCCCTGGTTGATTTGATATTTGCCCAGGAAGGTATTTCCATCCCGGTAACTGAGCAATCTTTCTTCTTTGCGATTGTCGTATTTACTCAAGCGGAAATTGGCCTGGGTGACCGGGAGTTTTAAATTCTCATCCTTATTTTCGAATACGTCGTTAAAGACAAATTCTTCCGTATTGATATAACCGACCTCCCGCCGTTGCTCTTCGAATACTTCAATCTCATTGGCCGGAAAATTGGACAGGAAATCTTGATAGACCTCCATGTTGGCGTTTCTCGACGGAAAGACCATTAGGTTGCCACCGCTATTGGCGAATTGTTGTAGCTCGAATGCCAAACCAGAGGACAGCGTTTCCAGGTCGTCGGTAATGACCAATTGATAATTCTTGAATTGGGAGTAATCTAAGTTATTCGCGTTTTGCTGATCCAATTTTACGTAACCGATGCCACCAAAAATGGCGGTCAGGTACGGATTGGGGATCCCGTTGTTGATGGCAAGAATATTGATCAATTCGGCGACATTGAACGTGATGAAATACTTGTCGTCAAATTGAATGGGGTAATCCGAAATGCTCAATTCAGCCTGGTGCCAGCCAGTCCGTAGAATGGTGATGTTGACTGTATCCAATACCGAGCCGTAGGCGGGAATATCCAAAGTGCCAACGGGTTTGGTTTGATCTTCATGCAAAATGGCCAACCGCACATTATTGGCATCCGTTTCGCCGCGGTTGGTGACCTTGACGATTAAGGCATTGGCTTGTTGAAACATTTGTACCGGCGATTCGAACCAAGCAGAGTCAATACTTATGTTTCGTTCCTGTACCGATTGCAGCGGAATCAAACTCACATCTATGGTCGTATCCTTATGGTTTTCGAGGTCGGTAATGTTTTTTTGAAAATCGGATATAAGATAGGAGGCCAAGTTGTCCGATTCTCCGCCTTTCAGTACCTGCTGTTGCCGCGCCAAAACACTGGACAATTGCTTCACTTCCGGCGATATCTCGATTTCATCGATCAAACTGAGTGCATCTTCCTTGCTGACCAAACGCTGATGGCGGCCTTCGAAATCATTGGTCAGGACCTGAAACTGGTCCGCTACGTTATAGGCTTCCACAACTTCCCTGGCGCGTTGTTTGGCTTTTTCGATCAGTGCAACGTCCTGGCTTTCACCACTCATGCTGAAAGAGTTGTCGATAAAAACACTGACCGACTTGGCGCCCTTTTTGACCTCGGCATTCCGTTGTGGTATGAACGGCTGTGCAAAAGCCAACACTAAAAAAGCAAGAGCCAGCAAACGGCTTAGTAAAACCAGGATGTTTCGTAATTTTGAGCGGGCACTGGTTTCTTCTTTAACCTCCTTGAGGAATCGGACGTTTGTAAAATAAACTTTTTTGAACCTCCGGAAATAGAAAAGGTGTAGTATGATCGGAATAGCCAAGGCCGCCAATGCAAACAGAAAAGTCGGGTATACAAATTGCATTTTCTTCTTTTTGAGACCGAAGTTGTCATTGGATTTAGCTCGAACAACTTCACAATAAGCCCGTAAAAATGAATATCTTTTGTTAAGATACCAAACATTTATAGTACGCATATTTGAAACTTTTGTTTTCCGAATGCGTCTGGACAATCAAATTTGCACAGTCTATCAATCGTAGGAGAATCAGCACCAAATCAGAGCAACACTAAATTATATGTCGTATAAGGTCAAAGAGATTTTTTACACCTTACAAGGAGAAGGCGGACAAACGGGCCGGCCGGCAGTCTTTTGCCGCTTTTCCGGCTGTAATCTCTGGAGTGGGCGAGAAGTGGATCGACACAAGGCGATCTGTCAGTTTTGTGATACGGACTTTTGGGGTACAGATGGCGAAAATGGAGGAACTTATGCAACGGCAGCTGCTCTGGCCAAAAAAATACTGGAATGCTGGCCCGCCAACTACCGACACTTACCGGTCTACGTGGTCTGTACTGGGGGGGAGCCACTGCTTCAACTCGATGAGATTTTGATCAATGAGTTCCACGATCATCAATTTATCATTGCTGTGGAAACCAACGGTACGATTGTCCCGCCACCGGGCATCGATTGGGTTTGTGTTAGTCCCAAAGCAAATACGGAGTTAAAAATTACTTCCGGACAGGAACTGAAGCTCGTATTCCCGCAAGCGGGAGCCGAACCCGAAAAGTATGAAACGCTGGATTTCGAACATTTCTATTTGCAACCTATGGACGGACCACTGCTCCAAGAAAATACGCAATTGACTTTGGATTATTGCCTGAGCCATCCGAAGTGGAAACTAAGTTTGCAAACCCATAAGCTATTGGGCATCCCATAAGTTGTACACATGATTTACAACCAATAATCTAAACCGCAAAAAATGACAAAATTCAAATGGGGCATCATGGGACCTGGTCGCATTGCCGGCAAATTTGCCAGAAACCTGAGCGTGCTTCCGGATGCTGAAATCTATGCCGTTGCCTCCCGGTCATTAGATCGGGCTCAGCAATATGGTAATGAATATGGCGCCACCAATTGTTATGGCAGTTATGAAGCGTTGTTAGACGATCCCGGAATCGATGTGATATACATTGCCACACCACACGTTAAGCATTGCGAGAACGCCCTGATGTGTTTGGAGCGGGGGATACCGGTTCTTTGCGAAAAACCCTTTGCTATGAATCGGGGCGAGGTAGAGCAAATGATTCAAATGGCCAAGGAAAAGAACGTTTTTCTAATGGAAGCGATGTGGACTCGTTTTTTGCCTTCTATTCTTAAAGCCCAGGAAATCATTGCTGCCGGGAAAATTGGTGCCGTGACCGGTGTTAAGGCAGACTTTGGATTTCAGGGTCCGACCGATGTAAATCACCGACTACTGAATAAAGCACTCGGGGGGGGATCTATCCTGGACATTGGCATTTATCCTATTTTCTTGTCCTTGCTCGTCCTGGGAAAACCGGATAGCATTCAGGTAGCCAGTACATTGTCCGCTACCGGTGTGGATGTCGATACCGGGATTTTGATGAAATACGGCAATGAAGCGATTGCCCAACTGCACTCCTGTGTCATTTCGCACACGGAAACGGAGGCCTTCATTTACGGTGAAAAAGGCTTGATTCATATTCCTCGCCGTTGGCACGCTTCGGATAAATTAGAGGTTCGTTATTACGATGGCGGTAAGGAGATCCATGAATTCGATTACAAGAGTACAGGTTTGTATTTTGAAGCAATGGAAGTCATGAGGTGCATCCGTGCCGGGAAAACGGAAAGCGACCTGATGACGCATGACTTAAGCCTGGACCTGATTACTTTGCTGGATGAAATCGTAACTTTGGCAGGAATTGATTATCGATAATGCCATGGAACTGCACCAGGTGCTGCCGTATTGGGTACAATATTTCTTTTTGTCCACCCATTCTCATGACAGTACCATTTACAGCGACATCAATCTTTTTACCTAAAATATCAAATATGAAAACTCGATTTTCTATCCTTTCCCTTCTTTTATTTTGTATGCTAGTGAATGCCCAGACCACCTTATCCAATCTGGAAGAAATGGATTGGCAAAGCTACTCCGAAGAAGAGGTCAGCCCGGGCTTTTATGGGCAGGTTTTTGAAATTGGGGAAGCTGCCAAACTGGCCAGCATTTCCGTCTACATTTTCGATCATTGGGATCACGATGAAACACAGTCGACCGTAAATTTCGAAGTATACAGTTTTGACGGCAAGCCAGCCGGTCAGATGATCTCCAGCGACCCCTTGAAGATCACAGAGGAAAACCTGGATGGATGGTTAACTTTTGAATTACCAACGCCGATGGACCTTAGCCCCGGCAAATACTTAGTGGCCGTAGGGCAAAAGGAAACCCAGGGATTCGTTGCTTTCGGTACTTCCAGAGCTCACATCGCCTACGAGGACCGCTTTTGGATGAAGGCTCCTGTTGCTGATCACTTCGATGGCAGTAGCTGGTTTACACTCGAAGACTTCATCAAAAAGACGGATCCGGAAGCCGCCGGCCAGGATATTGACTACGCCGAGATCGAAAAATACGTTTTGATGATGAATGTGACGTTGGCCGAGTAAGCATTGGCATTCAGCCTCACATCACAGACTTAACTTAAAAGCCGAAAGCAGTGCTTGGGGTGGACTCCCCGCACTGCTTTCTTCTATTCTAATATATTCCTGCCAATTGCTCAACATGCTTGCCGTGGGCTCATCCGAAATAGCTCTACATTCTTTTTTTCCCCTTCTTTGTACCACGATATCCTTAACCCCCAAAACCACATCCGAAGACAAAGGTTTTTTATGATTTTTTGGTTGTTAGTGGTAGGTTGCCCAAGCCGGTAACTTGCCATTTTTTATTTGTCAATGCCCACATTTGCACCTATCTTTGGCCGCATCTCTTCACCCCTCCTTTGGAAAATAAAATGGATTATGAATCGCTATTGTTTTTGGATTGTTATGATGCTATTGGTCACTTCGTGTAAGCAGCCCGAGGCAATCAAATCCGGAGCTAATGCGGACGCGACAACACTTTATGAAGGCCAGGATTTCGAATGGGAACTTCCCTTGACTACCGTAGCTCTCGGGTCTTGTAACCGGCAGGACCTGGAACAGCCGATGTGGCCCTTTATTGTTGGTCAGGAACCTCAACTCTGGATTTGGCTTGGCGACAATATTTATGGCGACAGCAAGGATATGGCGGTTTTGCGAAATAAGTATCTGAAGCAAAAAGCCCATCCCGGTTACCGGCAACTTCGCGAAAACACCATGATCATCGGTACCTGGGACGATCACGATTTCGGAATTAACGATGGCGGCAAGGAATTTTCTAAAAAGGCGGAAAGTCGCGACCTCATGTTGGATTTTTTGGATGTACCGCAAGATGCTGAGGTTAGAAAGCGGGAAGGAGCTTACCAGGCCTTTATTTTTGGGCCTCCGGGGCAACGAGTTAAAGTCTTGCTGTTGGATGCCCGCTATTTCCGAGACAAACTTAAGAGAGGTGCCGGTGGGAAAAAGTATGCCCCCAACCCGGAAGGTGATGTTCTTGGAGAAGAGCAATGGAGTTGGCTGGAACAAGAGCTGACGGATAGTCCGGCGCAGATTCATCTTATTGGTAGCGGGATTCAGATTATTCCAGAAGAACATGGTTTCGAGAAGTGGGCCAACTTGCCGACAGCACGTCAACGGTTATTCGAATTGTTGAAGAAAACCAATCCTGCTAACACCATCTTCTTGAGCGGCGATCGACACATTGCGGAGATTTCGAAAATCCAAATCGACGGGATGTCCGGAGCAGTCTACGAAATCACTTCCAGTGGATTGACCCATTCTTATGAATCGGTGGGAGATGAGCCCAATCGCCACCGGGTCGGCAACATCATCGGTCAGAAGAATTTCGGCTTGTTGAAAATTGACTGGTCTAAAGAAAAACCAGGCATCGTCATAGAAGTACGAGGATTGGACAATGCCCGGTTTCTGCAGACGGTAGTGGGGGACTGATTTATTGGCTGAGCCTCATTACTTTTCCATGGAAGGGTGAAATACGTCGCTGTCTTCGCCAACTACGGGGATAAACTTCAATTTTGGGTAGAATAAAGCTACATCATCGACATTTTCCCCTTTGAGGAATTTGATCATTGCTTGTGGTGCTCCAGGGTGCCCTACCACTTGTTCATGCCCTGCATTGTCTACTATAATATGGCTACTGTTTGAAAAGCCCCACCTGATCTCTTCCGCCTGGTGAGGGGGAGTGTTGAAGTCAAGTGTCCCACTCATAAACAATGTTCGGACATTGCTCACTAAGGGTGAACGATATTCCTCGCCCAAATCCGGATGAGGCCATGAATTTACCAAGGCATCCAATGTCAGGTTGATGACATCTTTGAAGTAACTATGCTTTTTTTCCGCCTCAATTCGTTGCCATCGATCCGCTGTGGCACCGGAAGCCAGGTCGGTAGTGGCCGACATAGCGTTGATGCCGTACCCCGCAGTTATTCGTTTTCTTACAAACCACTTAAGTATGGAATAATCTCCCTGGTCGATGCTGTACAAAAGGCGAGGGATAACCGGGATATCGCTGGCATCTCCGATGTCGAACCGAAGAAGCATGTTTAAGCCGAATGGACCAATCTTAACCATCATGGGCTGCCTGGTCAGAGGAGAGGGGATCTCGATCGAAATGGGCTGCTTTTCAATTTTTCGAATAACACGTTCATAAAGAGTGATCAGGTCAGGTACGTGACTATTGACGCCGGAGTCCTCTTTAGCGAGTAAAGCGATTTTCCGAAATTGTACGTCCATCGCAGACGGCAGTTTATAATTGTGATTAGGGCCTTCCGTACCAACCAGTATGGCATTTTCAACTTTTGATCCAAAATACCGGATATAGGCCAGCCCCAGGTGGGTCCCGTAGCTGAAACCATAGAGTGAGATTTTGTCTAAGCCAAGGGCCTTTCTAAGTTCTTCGATGTCGACAGCATTTTCTTTCGTCGTATAACCTTCCAGTTGAACCCCTCTTTCCTTAAAGGCGACTAGGGCTTTTTCACACACTCTTTGGAAGTGTTTGTTTGCAACAGCGGCGTCCACCAAAAGGTCTTCCGGAAGGGGCTCTTTCCAGATCCAGGTCAGGCGCTCGGCGGCCTCGCCCGTGCCTCTCTGATCCATCAGAATGATATCGCTCACTTCAAGGAATTGCGCCCATAGGTCCAGGTAACGGGGATTGCCGGCTTGCCAGGTACAACTACTGCCGGGGCCACCTTCGAGGTAAACAACGGGGGCTTTAGGATTTGGGTTGGTACTTTTCAGTCGGACGAATTTAATTTTGATGTTTGCAGATTCCTTCGAAGCCCTGTTTTCGGGTACGATCAGGCTTCCAACTTCGGCCCGTACCTCTTTTCCGGATGCACTGGTAAACGTCTGGTTTTTAATCTCTAGCCTTTCCTTCGCGGGTTGTCCTAAGGTCAGGTTGATGATGATTACTGTAAAAAAGAAAGGAAGTAAGAATTTCATAATCTTAAATTTGATTGTTTTGGATCAAATTTGCAGTACAAATTCAAGTCGTGGGCAAAAAGACGACGAGTGTCCGGTAACGGATGATCGAAAAGCACCTAGATCTTCCGGATTGAATTAAGGGGGCATAAAGTAGAATTGAGGAGGCATAACTCCCCATTCGTCGACAATAAAGTTTACATTAGAAGCTGGGTGGTATTTTGTCGTATTGCTCGGATTTTCAAGACCTGTTGAATGAATAATATATACGCTTACTGGGATAAAATTCTCGAAAATCGTCTGGTAGCTCACGGCATATTTTGGCTTGCAGTACTTTTTGCAGCTCCTTTCTTTCAGGAAGTAGGTAATCCGGAACTTTCTCGCTTCCAGTCTTTCGTTTATCGTTTGATTGGGCTTCCCTTAAAAATGGTCGGAACCTATTTTTTGGTTTATTACCAGATTCCTAAACTTTTGCAAAAGCGCAAATACCTTCAATTTTTACTCTCATTTTTTGCCACCGCATTTGTGTTGTCAATTGTTTACCGAATCAACAATATATACCTGGCAGAAACCCTGGCTGGTTCGAGCGAACCCAAAGACTCGATCATTTCCATCCTTGCGCAATGGCGCTGGACGTTTGCCGTTTATTTCTGGAGGGTGTATTTCGTCGGTATCCTGTTTTTATTCATCAAAATGGTTAAAGATTGGTCGCAGGAGAAACGGAAGTTGGAGGAATTGCAAAAGGAAAAGGCCAGGGCAGAATTGAATTTTTTGAAAGCACAAATACATCCGCACTTTCTCTTCAATACACTCAATAATCTCTATGCCCTGGCACTCAATAAATCAGACAAGACCGCGGAAGTCGTAGCTAAGCTGTCGGATATGCTGGACTATATGCTGTATCAATGTTCAGAACCAAAGGTGAGGCTGGTAAAGGAGATTGAGCTAATCCATAATTACGTAGAATTAGAGCAATTGAGATACGGAGATCGGTTGACTCTGGAGATGGACTTTCAGGTGCCCGATTCCACGATTGAAATCGCCCCGCTGGTACTGCTTTCCATTGTGGAGAATGCCTTTAAACACGGCGCGAGCGGGGCAGTGGTTGATCCGAGGGTAGAAATTGAACTCCAGGCTGAGGAAGAGACCATACGATTTCGCGTATTTAACACCAAACCTCCGGTTCCACAAGAGAATGTAAAAAATCAAAAGGATGGCATTGGTTCAGCCAATATCCAGCGACAATTGGAATTGGTTTATCCCGGCCAATACGATTGGAAGGTCAATGAAGAGAGTACCACTTATGAAGTTTTATTAACCATTCGACTATGAGTAAAATGATTCGATGCCTGGTTGTCGATGATGAACCGCTGGCGGCGGGATTGATCAAACAGCACATTGCTCATTTTCCACAACTGGAGTTGGTAGGCACCTGTTGGAACCCAATGGAAGCCTTTGAGATTCTAAAACAGGAAGCGATCGATTTGCTGTTTCTCGACATACAAATGCCGCTGTTGAATGGCCTTGAGTTTGCTAAATCCCTGAAAAACCCGCCCGCCATTATATTCGTCACCGCGTACCGGGACTACGCCGTCGAAAGCTATGAGTTAGAAGTGGTCGATTATTTGCTGAAGCCCGTTACATTTGATCGATTCTTTAAATCCGTTAATAAATTCCTGGCCCGGAAAGAGGACGCCGGTCCCGAATCCATAGAAACTGTCAGTGCCACCGATGAGGATTCTTTTATTTTCGTGAATTCGAATCGGAAATACATTAAAGTTTCATTCGATGAGGTATTGTACATTGAGAGTTTGAAGGATTACGTAAGGATTCACACCAAAGATCAAAACATCGTTACCAAAGACAAGATCAGCCTTTTTGAAAAGAGATTGCCCGTCAATTTTTTGCGTATTCATCGTTCTTTCATTGTCAATACGGATAAGGTCAGTGCCTTTACGAACAACGATGTCGAAATTGGCGTAAAGGAAATCCCGATTGGGATCAGCTACAAAAAGACCGTCTTTGCTTTTTTTGAGAAGCTTTTTTGACCGTTCTCACTACTGCAGTTAGTTTGCTCCACAATTTCTCAACCAATTTTTCGCTAATATTGTATCCAATTATGAAGCAATATTTCTCATTTTATGATCCAAACTATTTTTAACAAACCATTTCCCTTTTTTCTATTTTTGGTTAGCATGCTGTTGATCGTCGGGTGTAAACCCTCCGCTAAGGAAGCCGAAACAGAAACATCGGAAGTTTCGGAAGAAACCACTCCGGAAACCGACAAGCCGGACCCTTCTCTTCCTGCAAATCTCAGGCCACTACCCGAATTGGAAAAACTCTTAAGTTCCAGTGTTAAGGGTATTTACAATTTTCGATTGGACCGGCCGGTGGAGGGAGAAGACTTTTTTGTAGTCGATGACCTTGCCGAATTGAAGTTTGCCGGTAACATCGCCACACCGGAAGTACAGATAAAAACAACTTTTGAATTGCATTTGTTCTCCAACGATGCCGAAGCTTACGAAGCCTTTACACCGGTGAATTCCTGGGAATTGGCACCTTATCGGGAAGGTGGAGAATTCCGGTTTGAATTGGAAGATGCCATCGCTATTCCCGGAGGCCTCTATTATTACATTATTGTTGATAAAGAAACTGGAGATCGTTGCTGGATTGGCAAGATCCAGATCGTTGAGTAGGGAACTTTTCCAGTGTCCTGACACTTAGTATACTTGATAGTAAGTTTAAAAATAAAACTAAGTGTTGTATGAAATATGATCTTTCCTGGGTCAAGAAGCGATACGAGCAAGGAGAAAGGCTCAAGTTTCTCTTCTTCTGGGGGCACCAGCCGAGTAAAAATGGACAGATCAATAAGAGTTGCCTCAGCCAGTGGTGGCAGTGTGAATTTGAAGTAGACGGACTACTTTTCCGGTCTGCGGAACATTGGATGATGGCAGAAAAAGCGCGATTATTCGGTGACGAAGAACATTTTGAAAAGATCTTGCGGGCAGTATCACCAGCGGAGGCCAAGAAACTGGGCCGTACCGTTCGAGGTTTTCAGGCTGAAGTTTGGGATGAACAAAAGTATGATATAGTACGGACAGGCAATCTCCATAAATTTGAGCAGAATGAGTTATTAAAGACATTTTTGCTAACAGCGAAGAGCCGCATTTTGGTGGAAGCTAGTCCATACGATAAGATTTGGGGCATCGGATTGCATGAGCAGGACCAAGGTGTTGAAAATCCATATAATTGGGATGGACAAAATTTATTGGGCTTTGCTTTGATGGAAGTACGTGAAGATCTGCTATCGGGAATCACGGAATGATCAATACAACAATAGAAATGGTCAAAATACATCAGACCTCACCGACAATTCGATTATATTCGCTGGACAATCGAATTACCAACCCATAAATCGCTTAATCACGATGCGTATCATCTCCCATCAGATGCCAATCTTTGTACTTCTTGTCCTTGGCAGTTGCACCGCACCCGTAGCCGAGGATACTCAAACGGGGCCTCCAAATATCCTGCTCATAATGGGTGATGATATGGGCTACTCCGATCTTGGTTGTTATGGAAGTGAGATCAATACACCGATCTTGGATGGTTTGGCGGCCGAGGGACTGCGTTTTACCCAGTTCTACAACACGGCTCGCTGTTGTCCGACGAGAGCTTCCTTATTGACGGGACTTTATCCGCAACAAGCAGGGGTCGGGCATATGGTGAACGACCGTGGTACCCCGGCATTCAGAGGCGATCTCAGCAACAAAGCAGTAACGATCGCGGAGGCTTTAAAGGGAGCTGGTTACGCTACTTACATGTCGGGAAAATGGCACGTTACTCCTTACGTCATTGAAAACCCCGACAAGCACAACTGGCCTCGGCAAAGAGGTTTTGATAAGTTTTTCGGCATGATTTCGGGGGCCGGAAGCCTGTATGATCCCCGATCCCTGGCGGAAGACAATGCTTATGTAGCCCCAAGGGAAGGTTTCTATTGTACGACCGATTTCACCAATTATGCCATCAAATGCATCGACGAACATGAGACTGAGCAGCCTTTCTTCCTGTACGTTTCTTATACCGCTGCGCATTGGCCGATGCACGCGCCGGCGGAAGCAATCGCCAAATACAAAGGTCGCTACGATGAGGGCTGGGACGCTTTGCGGGCCGAGCGTTATGAAAGAATGAAGGAAATGGGCCTGATTAAGCCGGAATGGGAGCTCACTCCCCGCGATTCTTTTGTGAAGGCCTGGGAGGATGAGGTCCCGGACCGAGAATGGGAGATTGCCAACATGGAAGTCTATGCTGCTATGGTGGAGCTCATGGATGAAGGAATTGGTCAAATTGTGCAGCGTCTTAAGGAAAAGAGCCTTTACGAGAACACCCTGATTTTCTTTCTTCAGGATAATGGAGCTTGTGCGGAAGAACTGGATTGGGTAGCCGCACAACCCGATGAAAAGGATCTTCAACCAATGGAACCGGGCGCATTACAAACCAAAATGATACCGACCATCACCCGGGACGGCAAGCCCGTCAAGGTGATGAAGGATGCCTGGCCCGGCCCGCCCGAAAGCTATACTGCTTATGGCCTGGATTGGGCGAACGCCAGCAATACCCCATTTCGTGAATACAAACATTGGGTCCATGAAGGGGGGATCTCGACACCACTGATTGTGCATTGGCCGGCTGGTATCGATAGCAAGGGAGAATTCAGATCCGAGCCCAGTCACTTGATCGATATCATGGCTACTTGCGTGGATGTCAGTGGAGGGAAATACCCTACTGAGTACAACAATGAGTCCATTATTCCGATGGAAGGCCAAAGTTTAGTGCCCGTATTTTCTAATCGGATGCTCGACCGAGAGGCCATTTACTGGGAACATGAAGGAAACCGAGCAGTTCGCATGGGCAAGTGGAAATTGATTTCAAAGGCCAGCAAAAGACATAGTTTCGTATGGGACAAAATCGGGGAATTACCGATCCATCAATGGGAATTGTTTGATATGGAAAACGACCGTACAGAAATGCATGATGTAGCCGCTAACCATCCGGAACTGGTAGCGGAAATGGCTGATAGGTGGCTGAAATGGGGTAAGCGAACCGGAATTTTACCGCGGCCCTACCCGAAGAACTAATCCGCCGGAATTATTGAAGTATTTTCCAATTAATTGGTAACCATTTCCCGGTTGCCCGATACTTCCGTATACCATTTTGTTAGTTGGTCCTCCATGGTTTCTGCCACAGCGGTTTGTTGGTCCGCCAAATTCTTCTCTTCTCGTAGATCTTCGCTTAAATCGAATAAAAACCGGCCCTTTTCTTCATCGACTACGAGTTTCCATTTTCCATCCCTAATGGCTTTTTGTTTTCGGTATTTCCAAAACAAGGGACGATCGACCAGGGGTTGTTCCCGAAGCAGGTGTGCGGATAGATCGATGCCATCCAGTGCCAAATTTGCGATGTCCGGAGCATTCGAAAGCGCTAAAAAGGTCGGCATCCAATCAAAACTCATGACGATCTCTTGAGAGACAGCCGGCTGTATCTTCCCTTTCCACCAGGCAATTCCCGGTACGCGAATGCCCCCTTCGAAGAGGTTGAGCTTCCATCCCCTTAAACCACCGTTATGCCCGTAGTGCTGTTCGGCTCCATTGTCCGAGACAAACACCACTAAGGTGTTTTCCTCCAGATTCAGTCTTTTTAGGGTGGCAAACAGTTCGCCAATACCTTCGTCCATCACCTCGACCATTTCGATGTACGCACGGTCTTTATCATCGACGATGCCGTAATAAGGAAATTTTTCTCCCGGAAAACGATAACCCGGGTCATTGCGTCCCTGGAATGGGCAATGCGGTGCCTCGTGCGGAATGTAGAGAAAGAAGGGGCGGTCTTGATGGGTCTCGATAAAATCTACGGAGTGTTTTGTTATCAGATCGGTGACATAGCCCTCCTCGGCGATTGAATCCAGGTTGTGCCACCAATCGTAAATGCCGGCATTGTCGTAGTGCGTATGGAAATCAATGTTGCCGCTTACGTAGCCGTGGAATTCATCGAAACCCTGGTTCACCGGGAAGAATTCTTTTTTGTAGCCAAGGTGCCATTTACCCATGATGCCGGTAGCGTACCCCCTTTCTTTAAGGGCTTCGGCTATGGTCACTTCCGAAGGAGCCATGCCTAAATCCCGGGTTTTTCCCCGGACGTAGATGACGCCTTCCATTCCCGATCTTTGTTGGTATCGGCCGGTCATCATGGCGGCGCGCGTTGGGGTGCAAACGGTGCTGTTGGCGTAGTAGTTGGTGAACTTAATTCCTTCCGACGCCATCCGATCCAAATGAGGAGTCTGGATTTCCTCATTGCCGAAACAACCAATGCCGCCATACCCCAGGTCATCAGCCATGATCAGGATGAAGTTGGGGGGACGTTCATCCTGATTGGAGGACTTGGTTTTCTGACAGCTCGGAAGCAATAATACCGTCCAGATTATCCACGGCAAGATTCGCGTTGCGGGTATCAAAGCTCACGAATTTTGATATTGCGATACCATACTTTATCACTGTGGTCCTGCAAAGAGATGTGCCCTTTTCTGATCTGGCCAAAGCTCTTTTTATCCTTGAATTTGCTTTTGGCGATCATGGCATTCCATTCATCGGTAAACATTTCGAAGGAGACAACCTTCTTACCGTTGAGCCAATGCTCTACTTTTCCATTGTCAATGATGAGTCGAACCTTGTTCCATTGGCCGGCCGGCAAAACGGTTTCTTCACTGCAGGATATCATGTCGTAGAGATCACCGGCACGATGGGTTTTGATTTTGGCATCGGGATGGCAGGTATTGTCCAGGACCTGCATTTCGGGACCGGTATGCCAAACTTTTGCCAACTCTTTACTTTCTTTGACACCGTACATAATGCCGCTGTTCCCACATTTGGATATTTTCCATTCCAATTGCAATTCGTAGTTTTCGTATGCCTTGTCGGTAATGATGTCTCCTCCTTTTTTTCCCGGTACCAGTGCGAGTGCTCCGTCTTCAACGATCCAGCCGTCACTGATGTTGGGGCTATTGTAGTTCCTCCAACCATTGGTAGTTTTTCCGTCGAAGAGCAATTGCCAGCCGTCCTTTTTCTCCGCGGAGGTCAGCATATTTAAAGAGGAATTATCGGTGGTGCTGGTGACTTTGGGAGAGCAATTCCAAAGGAGCGTGCCAGCGCAAAAAAGTAGGAATAAGGTAGCTTTTTTCATCTTGTATTGAAAATTTCAGTTTCGTAATGACGTCGTCTAAGGGCTGCTTAAATTCTGAATTTAAACAACCTCTAAAGCAAGGTATTAAAAAATATTTTTCTCTGAAAATAAGTTACTTTTATAGCAAATTATTCTTCTTTAAACATCTGAAAACCTAAACCGTATGGAGCCATTTATTGGACAAATTCTAATTTTTGGAGGCAACTTTCCTCCGCGTGGATGGGCGTTTTGCCACGGACAGTTATTGAGTATTGCCGAGCACCAGGCCTTGTTTTCTCTACTGGGTACCATCTATGGTGGCGATGGCCGCACCACCTTTGCATTGCCCGACTTAAGAGGTCGGACGCCCATTGGGTTTGGACAAGGCCCGGGGTTGCGTAACCATCGCATCGGAGAAAAGTCTGGTTCGGAAGAAGTTACACTTTCCGTAAACCAACTACCGGCTCATACGCATGCTGCGACGGGTAACCTGTCCGGCAAAGCCCGGTTAATGACCAGCCTGGAAGATGCCAATACTACGGATCCAGCCAATAATTCGATAGCTGAGCCCGATAGCACTAAATTATACAGTACTAACTTGCCGGATCATCTCACTTCAATGCACGATGGAACCATCGATACCAGTGGTTTACGGGTGCAAGTTTCGGTTGAAAACTCCGGTAGTGGCCAAGCACATTCGAATATGCAACCTTCTATTGCGTTGAATTACATCATTGCGCTGGTGGGCATTTATCCCAGCCGCAGTTAGAACAATTAATTCCCGGACGCCTCTTTTTTCTGAGGTCTTATAAGAGAAAAGGAGTTCGGGTTTCCCTAAATTTCCTCAATGGCTTCTAAAACAGATACAACAAGAGAAATACAAGATCCAATTCAGTGGTGGAATAATTTGGAGGACCAATGGAAGAAGGCTTATAATGAGGCATTCTTTAACAAAGGAGCCGTTACTGCCATTCCCGATGAGTCGGAGTTCGAGGAGTTATTTTCAACGGCGGTCCTGCGTTTCGCCGGTCCCCGGGCTGATTTTCCCAGTATGAGCTTTGAATTAACGAATACGTCGGGGTTAAAGGGGCTGAACCAAGTCACCGTTTTGATTTTGTCCTATCATCGATTGACGACGACCGAAGAACTGAAATCCCTGACGGCTTTGCAAGGTTTGTTCCTTTTTAACAATGATCTGAAGGATTTGAAAGGAGCCGAATCCTTGAAAAACCTCAATAAGTTGTACGTTCAGGGCAATCGGATTAAGTCACTAAAGCCATTGCGGGAATTGACCAATCTATCTGAAGTATATTGTTGCGACAACAGCCTGAAGTCTTTGAAAGGAATTACCAAAAAACACCGCAAAAAACTGAAGCAGTTTGTTTGCTTACCCAACGAAAACATCAAACATAAGGAAATCATTCGAGTGGAGAACAAAATTGGCATTCGCTGTAAGCAGGGGTAGCTCGATCTACTATTAATCCGTAGCTACATTTAGAATAAAGCCGACCCGAAAAACATTTTCAATATTGATGCTCGGATCTTCTTTGAGCAACTTGCGGATTCTGGATATGAAGACATCAAAACTACGACCGAGAAAATAATCGCGCTTTCCATAAATCTTTTCCACTGCATCGTCCCGCCTGAGAATCTGGTTCTGATTCAGGCAAAGCAAGCGTAGAATTTCCGTTTCCTTCTCGGTAATGCGGCTGACCTTGCCGCGAAAGGAAAGCTCCTGCCGATTGTAATCAAAGAAGTATTCACCGATTTGAAAAGTAGTGGGCCAGTTGGCTTCTTCAGAGATTTGATTTCTCCTGAGGATCACCTTTATTTTGCACAATAGTTCTTCTTCATCGAAAGGTTTGGTGATGTAGTCTTCGGCACCCAACTCGTATCCACGGAGCTTGTCTTCCTTTAGGGATCTCGCTGTAAGGAAAAGAAAAGGGGTTTGATTGGTACATTCCCGGATTCGTTGCGCAAAGTTAAATCCGTCCAATTTGGGTACCATTATGTCAAGTATACAAAGGTCAAATCTTTCTTTCTTGAAATATTGCCAGGCTGACATACCTTCGCGACACAGTTTTACCCGAAAACCCTCCGTTTCGAGGTATTCCATTAGGAGAAAGCCCAGGTCCAGGTCGTCCTCTACAATCAGGATGTTTTGCTTGTCATGCATCTGCGTCATGGGTTTAGAAGGTTTAAGTGGCCGGTAAGAATACGTCAAAACGGGTTCCTCGCCCCAACTCACTGAACACCTGGATGGTACCTTGGTGAAGTTCAACGATCTTCTTGACGTAGGCCAACCCCATTCCGAAGCCCTTACTTTGGAAACTATTTGGTTTTTTTGATCGGTAAAACTGATCGAAAATGAAGGCCTGGTCACCCTGCTCGATGCCTTTGCCGTCGTCTTCGACGCGGAGAGATATTCCCGTCTCTTTCTGCACCACCTGAATGCTGATGTTGGGGTCTTCCGTATTGTGTTTCAGAGCATTGTCAATAAGGTTCTTGATGGAATTGCCCAAATGCAACCGGTCGCCATAAATGGGGATCGGGGCGTCGTCGAGATCGATCTTTACCTTGGCCCGGCGCGCTTTGAGTTGAAGGTCCATGCTGTCCACAATTTCAGTGATCAACCGGCGCAAGTCAATGTCTTCTTTTTTCAATGGATAAGAACCTTTTTCCAGGGTGGCAAAATCCAATATGCGATTGACTTGTTCCATCAGGTGCTGACTCTCCTTGTTGACGATGCCCAGGTATCGGTTGCCCTGCAATTCGGCTTGTTTTTTGCCCAATAAACTGGTAGCTAGGGAGATGTTGGTAATGGGGGTACGGAATTCGTGGGCCATGTTATTGAAAAATTCCTTATTGATCTCCATCATCTGCTTTTGCCTGATCAGCGCGTAATTGGCCATGACAAAAACCGAGGTTATGACCAAAATGATCAAAATGGAAGCCGAGGTCATAAACCACATTTTCTTGAAAAAATAAACATTCTTCCCCGGGAAATTCAGACTTAAATAATGATTGTCATTGGCCATAATGGGTTTGAGACCACAGCAGTTCGCCGGTAATATGGGACTGTCAAAGATTGTCTTATGGTGGACCTGGATTTCGTAGTCGAGATCGACCTTATAGAAAGTCAGCGACTCACGGAGCGCTTCATCGAACTCCGGCGTGGCAAAAATATTTTCCAGCGTAACGTTGCAGGTAGAGGGGGTAGAAATAGCACAGGTGCTTCGCAAAGCACTGCATTGAGGGCTACCGCCCAATTTTTCCACGGCGCTGCACACTGCCATACTGACTTTTTCATCAAATTGCGCTTCGATCTGCTTGCGCGCCTGCCACATCCATCTCGCCTGTAGAAAAATCAAGGCCACCAGCGCCAGACTGGAGGCTGCAATGATGATGTTGATGATTTTCCGATCCATAGGTTGTTATTCAAAATGGTTAAACCGGGAGCCAATTACTTGACTTGCTTCAACAAAGGAATAAAATCTAAATCTGTAGGACTAATGTTTAACAGCTATTTAACAACTAGCTAACAAGTGGAAAACAGCTTCCAAGCAATGTTGAATCTATTTTTGTTTCGACATTTTTCGGTAGCTCAGCGACTCTGAGTGCATTCAAAATTTATACCATGAAAATATTATTCAACTTAGCCGCCACTTTGGTGTTCTTTTTCTTTTTTGGGGTAGCCCTACAGGCACAATCGACTGCCAGTTGCTCTGCCGCTGCCAAAAAGGTTTGTGAGAAAATTTGCAAATCCGATGCCAAGGCCAGCGCTGCAACAGCAACCACCAGTTTCACGAGCTCCTTACTGGGGGTTGCTTCTAGTGGTTGTAAAAAAACTGCGGCGAAGACCGTAGCTCAAAAGACGGATTGTTGCAAGCCTTTTCCACCGGACTGCTGTAAAACAGCTTGCCTAAAAACAAAAGGGACTTCGACTAAAGTTGCCAGCCTCGTCACTGATCAACCCAAGTCACCTACAACCCGCGAATAGCCCGATCGTTGCCGACGGACGATCCGGAAAATCCGGGTCGTCCGCATTGACCATTCCGTAGATTTGAGTAGATGCAAAAGTGGATTGATATAAGCCTGGTGATTATTCTACTGACCAGTTGTGGGCGTAAACCCGTCGACCGGCTGCAAGCAGAGCAACCTGCGATTGCCTTGATCAACGAAGTATGGTACCGCGGAGGAGAACAGTATGTTCATCCTTCTTTTGATTACGCTGGTACCGGTTTTTTGGTTGTCCATAAAAGAGATACTTTCGCCGTCACCGCCAAGCACATTCTCTGGGTAGCTAAAACCAAGGATATGAAGCGAGTAGATATCAACGGCCGCTTGGAAAAATGGTTGATGCATCCCAAAAACAATCTGACGGATACGGTACGGATCGATCGTTTGTTAAATGCAGACTCGACGGAAAGTATTGAAATGCACGATGCGACCATTACGCAGCGGGATTGGCTGGTCTTCAGTACCCGGTACATTTCCCCAAACCTTCGGCCCCTGTATGTCCGTAAAAAACCAATTCGATTGGGGGAAAAAATTCGTTGGTATAGTTGTCCCTATCCCGCGCCAAATTGTATCACGGGCGAGGGGGAAGTAATCGAACTGGAAGGCAATAAATTCGTGTTTTCCCGCCCCGATGACTTTCCGGTAGCCGGAGCCAGTGGTTCCCCCGTAGTAGACAATCAGGGGATGCTGCTCGGGATCTTGGGAGGCACATCCATTGATAAAACAGATGGGAAGCCGGCACTCTACGGTATTGGGACCAGGTACCTAAAATCAATTCTCCGCGGTCAACAACCTAATAATGAGCCCCTGGTGCCCATATCGGAAGTGTTGGCACCCATTATTGCCGAGTCCGGAGCGAAGGCTGCTGTCCGGCAATTTAAGATACTTCGGCAGCAGCAGAAAAACTTGTTGGTGTATGATTTCTCAGTTGAACAGTTGAATCGTTTGGGAAAAAAATTGCTTCAAACCGGACAAGCGGAAGCGGCTATCGAGGTCCTGCAGCTTAGCATTTCCGAAATCCCTTGGTTCTTTACGACTTTTAATTTGCTGGGAAGTGCTTACGAGCAGTTGAAACAAAAGGATGCTGCCCGCGAAGCTTATCAAAAATCTTTATCTCTACAACCGCAGAACCAGGAAGCCGTCAATGCCCTGGCGAGATTAAAGGAATAATAGTAGAGGCAACCCCTGGGTTTATTTTCTCCGTCATTGGTCTCTGAAATCTTCTTTGATCACCCGACACCAAAAGTATGACGAAGAAAACAATCTGCCCCTGCCTGGCTATGCTATGCCTGGCCGTAAACCTCTTTGCCCAAACCCAGACCCTTCGGGGTACCGTCTTTGATCGCGATACCAAACAAGAGTTGCCCGGCGCTACCGTGACGGTGCTCAATGCAACCGGTCAATTGGCGATAACGGACGATAAAGGACGCTTTGCCATGAAGAATCTCCCGGTCGGACGTCATACGCTGCGTATCGACTACCTGGGATACGAACCTTTACAGCTGGAAGAAGTCTTAATTACTCCGGCCAGGGAGACCGTCGTTTCGGTCCCTTTAAAAGAGTATGTCGCGGATTTGCAAACCATTGAAGTACGGGCCGGAACCAACCATCACGAACCTCTAAATGAAATGAGCCTGATCAGTGGGAGATCCATGACTATGGAAGAACTCAACCGGCACGCCGCTACATTTTTTGACCCGGCCCGCATGGCCCTCGGTTTTGCGGGAGTGACTACTTCCGGCGATGATATTTTGAATGAAATTGTCGTTCGCGGTAATTCGCCGCGCGGCATACTCTGGCGATTGGAAGGGGTCGAAATTCCCAATCCCAACCATTTTTCGGAGCACGGTAGCTCGGGAGGAGGCATCAGTATGCTGAGTGCCAATGCGATGGGAACCTCTGATTTTTTTGCCGGAGCCTTTCCTGCTGAATTCGGGAATGCCCTTTCGGGAGTATTTGATATCAAGTTACGCAATGGCAACCATGCACAAACGGAGTTGGCGGCTCAAATTGGAGTATTAGGACTGGACCTTGCGGTAGAGGGGCCTCTTAAACCGGAGTATGACGGTTCTTATTTGCTGAATTATCGCTATTCGACATTGGGCATTCTTGAACAAATCGGTATCACCCCCGGTGGAAATGGCAATCCGGACTTTCAAGACTTGTCTTTCAAGGTGAGACTACCTACCGCCAAGGCAGGAACCTTTTCATTATTTGGACTTGGAGGTACCTTTATCGAAGAGGAAAGCTTCCTGTCTGCCGATGGGGAAGGCCAAGACAAGAACCGCGGACGAACCGGCATTGCCGGACTGTCACACTGGCTTAATTTGTCGGATCGTACCTATTTGAAATCGGTTGTTGCAACGACTTATGCCGGTCAATTTTATGAAGAGGGCTTATTTGACCAGAGCCTGGGTAATGGTATCCTGCGCAACGATTATGACGAATCATTCGTCGATCGTACCAGCCGGTTTTCCATTCTGCTGAATCACAAATTCAATCGCCGGCACGTAGTCCGAATTGGAGGAGTGTTTAGCCTTCTGGATTACGATTTCAATTTAAGGGAAAGAAATTTTGAACTTCTGGAAGAAAACGGTGAACTCCGAAGAGTTTTTGGAGATACCTGGACCCCTTTTCTCAACAGTGCGGGTAACTCCAGTACCCTGCAGGGATATCTTCAGTGGAAATTCCACCTGTCGCCTAAACTAACGCTAAACTCCGGACTGCATTTCCTTCGATTTGCCTTGAACGAGCAGACTTCCTGGGAGCCGCGTTTCGGCCTGAAGTGGCAGATGGCACCCGGACAGGCGCTATCAGTCGCCATCGGACGACACAGCAGGATCGAGTCTCTGGCCACCTACTTTGTTCAACGGCAAGAAGAACAGGAGGGGGTATCCTTTCCCAATCGGGGCCTTCCGCTTCAGAATGCCCTACACTACATTTTAGCTTATGAAGTGGCACTGAACGATCAACTGCATCTTAAGGTGGAAGGGTATTACCAGGATATTTCTGATATGGCTATTAGTGCCGATCCCGGTAGTAATACCGCTTTGACCAATGAGGATTATTTCAGTATTTTCTTTGACATCGAGCGCCTGATTGGTGGTGGAAACGGCCGGAATTATGGCGTGGATTTAAGTATCGAAAAGAAATTTGCTAATAAATATTACTTCTTGTTGAATGGATCTCTCTTTCAATCTGAATATCAAACACTGAATCGGGAGTGGTACCAGACGCGATTCAGCAGCAACTACAATTTAGTCGTTATCGGTGGTAAGGAAATGGAGTTGGGTAGGAGAAGGAAACAGACTTTGGGACTGAATGGTAAACTCATTTACAATGGTGGACAACGATATACTCCCATCGACGAGACGCGAAGCCTGGAAGAGCAGCGTTCGGTGTATCAAGAAATTCCTTTCTCAGGTCGCCTGCCGGCTTACTTCCGGATTGATTTGGGTTTGAGCTACCGATGGTTTCTGAAAAAAGTGGTCCATTCGCTTTCCTTAAATGTGCAGAATGTGACGGACCAACTCAATGTTTTCCGAAGGAATGAATTTTATTTGAATCGTGAAAAACGAATTTTTAGGCGAGATTCCTATCAGGAATCTGTCATTCCAATTCTGAGTTACCGGGTGGAATTTTAGTTTTCTTTCAACAAATTGAGAATGGCCTCGATGATCCTGGATTTATAAAAATTGGCTTCGTCGGTAGAAATGACTCCACCGCGGAACTTGAAATTGATGTCGATCAGGTGATTTTTCAGGCTGATGACCTCTTCCAATAGTTCGTCTTCATCATCGGTGTGGCGGAAGAAGTTCTCTAATGTTTCCAGGGCCTCATCGATGCGACTTTCGGAGAGCAATTGCTCCACTTCGATGTGCAAAATCAGTTCTCGGGTTTTTTGGACGATCATGTCCTTCATTTCCGTAAGGTAGGTGTTTTTCTTCCCGTGTTTCAGCCCTTGATTGACGGTATCCAGTGCTTTCAGGATTTGCCCGTTTTGGAAGTACGATTCAGTGAGCAGGCGGAAAGCTAAGGTACTTCTGGGGTTGATTCTAAGAGAGGTACGCAAGGTGTTGATGGCATTGCTGAAGTCACCAGACCAATTATACACCAGACCCAGCTCATTGTAATATTTTACCGGTTTGGGGTTTGACTTAATCGCCTTTTTCAATAGTCTTGAAGCTTCTCCCAATTCTTTACGAGATCTCCTGCGGTAGTAATTGGCCAATTGATAGAGCAGTTCGTCATCTTTCGGATGTTCACTAATGGCATCTTCTAAGAGTTCAATGGCCATGTCGAATCTTCCACGGTTGCGGAGTTCCTTTGCGCGTTCCAAATATTCCTGAGCTTGCATTCCCATTGTATTGACTTTTAGCTTTGTGCTGCTTCTTCGAAAAGAAGTCCTTCTGTAAAGGCAGAATTTCCCGTTCAAAGGTTTGAGATCTTCTGCTCCCGTTTAAGTAAATGAATTTATTTTAATTTTGCCCAAAATGACTGTAAGGGCAAGAAAGCGATTGTAAAACAGGACAAAAGCGAAAGATATATATTTTCGAAGGAATTCAAATACAATTCGGGTTCTATCTTTTTAAAAAAGAAAATCAAAATTTCAAATTTGCCTGGGAGCGGCATTGGGTATCTATTTCAAAACAATTGGACATCATGCAGCAAGCTTTAATGCAGACAAACTTTTCATTTCCGAGACAGACGGGGTTTTACCGCGGTAAGGTAAGAGATGTGTACCGGGTAGGGGAGCAATTGGTGATGATTGCCTCCGATCGCATTTCTGCATTTGATCATGTCCTGCCCCGAGGCATTCCATACAAAGGACAGGTTCTCAACAATATTGCAGCTCATTTCTTGCGAGCTACCGAAGACATTGTTCCCAATTGGTTGACGGCCGTTCCGGATCCGAATGTGGCGATCGGGGTCGCTTGCGAACCCTATAAGGTCGAAATGGTGGTCCGCGGATATTTAGCCGGCCATGCATGGCGGGTTTATCAATCCGGTGAGCGAATGCTGTGCGGCGTTCGAATGGCGGATGGTCTACAAGAAGGAGATGCCTTTCCCGAGCCGATCATTACACCAGCTACAAAAGCGGAGGAGGGCCATGATGAAGACATTTCAAGGGAGGAAATACTCGCTCAAGGAATCGTACGGGAGGAAGATTATCTCATTCTGGAGCGCTATACCAGACAGCTCTTTGAACGGGGAACGAAAATGGCGCGCGAACGAGGATTGATCCTGGTGGATACCAAATATGAATTCGGAAAGAAAGATGGGCAGATTTATGTGATTGACGAAATTCATACTCCGGATAGTTCACGTTACTACTACCTTGACGGGTATGCCGAACGTCAGCAAAAGGGTACCAAACAAAGGCACCTAAGCAAAGAATTCGTAAGAGAATGGTTGATTGCCAATGGTTTTCAAGGTCTGGAGGGGCAGTCGATGCCGCCGATGCCCGATGCATTTGTGAATTCAGTCACGGAACGTTATATTGAATTGTACGAACAATTGACCGGACAACCTTTTGATCGTGGGGAAACTCTTAACATAGAGGAACGCATTTACCAAAATGTGGTCAAAGTCATTGGTGATGGTACTTAAAATCGGACGGTTATTTATGAAACGGATCTTATGCTTGGGGCTTTTTGTATGTTGTTGGGCCACACTCTCTGCTCAGGAGAATCTCGATAGTACTACGATATTGAGCGCCAATTTCAAATTTCAAGATGGCGTTTACATGACTTTTGGGGCATTTCAACGGGATCAACCGGATCTTTCCTGGGTCGGATTGGAAGCCAATTCCGTGATCAACGATGAAAAGCAAACCATCAAGATTGAATGGTTGAAAAGAAAAGGACAAAAAGCATCTATCAATCTGGATAGTATCTGGGGTATCTGTGTCAATGGAGTGCCGTATATCCAGGTCGACAAGGATAAAAATGACTTTGGGGCTTTTTCTGCGCTGCGGGTACGAGGGAAGATCTGTTATTACGAATTCGAAACTGTCGTAGAGGAAATGGTAGACATTAAGGCATACAATCCGTTGACGGGAAGGCCCTTCCGGAGTGCAAAATTGCCTAGAAATCGCAATGTCATACAAGATATGATGCTGGATTTCGTTTCAGGTAGGATAGCGGAATTCAATAAGAGAAATTTTTTGGACTGGGTGAAGAAAGACGACCCGGCTTTATGGCGATCGCTCAAGGAATTGCCGGAGAAAGAAGCCGAAGAAAAACTGTATAAATGTCTTCTAATCTACGACGACCGCCATCCCGTTTTTTTAAGTGAATAATTTCTTGATGTTAGGTATCTTTAGAAAAGAGGTCAATGCCTTTTTTAGTTCTCTGATCGGATATATGGTAATTGCCGTTTTTTTGGTAGTACTGGGACTGATGATGTTTGTCTTTCCCGATACCAGCCTGTTACATTATCGGTATGCTACTTTGGACCAGCTATTTGATATGGCTCCCACGATTTTCTTGTTTTTGATCCCGGCCATTACCATGCGTTCCTTCGCTGAAGAGAAGCAGGCCGGAACCATCGAATTACTAGCCACCCGCCCTTTGAAGGAATTGGACATCATATTGGGCAAATTCCTCGCGTGTCTGGTCCTGGTTTTGTTCGCCATTCTCCCAACCGTTTTGTATTACTATACGGTTTATATGCTTGGCGCACCTAAGGGTAACCTTGATTCCGGGGCAATACTGGGATCCTATCTGGGGTTGTTCTTTTTGGGCGGTGCCTTTGTGGCGATTGGACTTTTTGCTTCCTCGTTGACAAAGAATCAGGTAGTTGCCTTCATTATGGCAACCTTCTTGTGTTTTATGTTTTACTGGGGCTTTTTCTATTTGAGCAAGCTTCCGATTTTTGTTGGAAAAGTAGACGATGTGGTTCAAATGTTGGGCATCGATTTTCACTACGCGTCCATTAGTCGGGGGATAGTTGATACGCGTGATATCATCTATTTCTTATCGGTGATGGGTTTATTTATTATGTTCACTTTGCTGTCGCTAGAGCGGCGAAAATGGTAATGATGGCGCAAAAGTTAAAGAATAAAAAACTACAATCCCTGCTACAATTAGGCCTTTTCATCGGGGTCATTGTATTCCTCAATATCTTAGCAAACTCCAGGATCAATAAGAGGCCCTTGTACAAAAAGTGGGATCTGACGGAAGAAAAGCGATTTACATTGACGCCGACTACGAAAGAATTGCTCTTTAGGCTCGACGAAGTAGTCTCCGTCAAAATTCTATTGGAAGGTAGCTTTGATGCGGGATTCAAGCGATTAAAGACGGCGACATTGGAGATGCTGGAGGATTTTCGTTCCGAGTCGGTCTACATCGAATACGTATTTGATGATCCCAATGTGGGTAGTGTAGAACAAATCAATCAACGGCGTGAAGAGCTCAAAAAGGATGGGATTGGACCAACGCGTCTGAACAGCAACAATGCCACGGGGCGCTCTGAGCAATACATCTATCCGTGGGCCATTTTCACCTATAAGGGGAGAACGGAAAGAGTCAATCTGTTGGAAAGCGCCCGGGGAGCTACCCGGGATGCGGTTGAACAGGCGCTGAACAACTCCATTGCACTTCTGGAGTATAAATTTGCGGATGCCATTCAAAAATTACAGATCTCTCGTAAGCCGGTCATTGGATTTACCACCGGTCATGGAGAGTTGGAGGCGATTGAGACGGCCAACCTCGAATTTAACCTCCGAAAGTATTACGATACCGGGCGAATTCCTTTGGACAGCATGCCGGCTTTGAGTCAGGAAGCCAATTTGGTAATCATTGCCAAGCCCGTTCGCCCGTTTTCTGAAAAAGATAAGTTTAAGATCGATCAGTACATCATGAATGGTGGTAAGGTCTTATGGCTGCTCGATAAGATCGATGTCAACCTGGATAGTCTGACCGGCAAGATCTTTTTCCCGAGAGAAACCGATACGAATTTAGATGATCAATTGTTTACCTACGGCGTCCGGATTAAACCCAACCTCGTCCTCGATCTACAATGCTCGATGATTCCACTTCAGACAGGGGTACAGGGAAACAAACCCCAATATGAGCGTTTCCCCTATCCTTACCATTTGGTGCTGACCAATCATTCCAGTCATCCGGTTGCTAAAAGTGTCGGCCCGATCAATCTGCGCTACGCAAACACCATCGACACGACGGTCGTGATCAAAACACCCGTCGAAAAGACGGTCCTGCTGCAAACGACTCCCAATACCAGAATTCAATTGCTGCCCTTACAGATGGATTTTGAGTTCCTGCGTTATGAATTGGATGCCGAAAAATTCGATAAGGGTGTCCAACCCGTTGCTCTTTTGTTGGAAGGAACTTTCCCTTCGTTGTACCGCAACCGGGTACCGGGATCTTTTCTGAATGCCCTGGAAGCAATGGGCGTCGAATTTCGGAAGGAAAGCGATCCCACGCGCATGATCGTTATTTCCGATGGTGATATTGCCAAGAATCCCATTAATCCTCGAAATGGGATTCCGGAACCACTCGGACGCAATCCATACGATCAATATACCTACAGCAACAAAGATTTTTTGCTCAATGCCATCGAATATTTGTTGGATACCAATGGAGCGATGGCAGCCCGGGGAAAAGAAGTGAAACTGCGATTGCTGGACGAGAAGAAAACCGAAGCCGAAAGGGCCAAGTGGCAACTCATTAACATCGTAGCACCGTTGGTATTCCTATTGTTATTTGGCTTCGTATACAATTGGGTTCGCAGAAAAAGGTTTGCCTGACATGAATGCCACTCTTTTTGAAACACCTAGGCTTTTGGTTCGAAAAATCTGCGAAAAGGATTTCTCCTCGTTTCACGAGATGCAGGGGGACGCAGAAGTGATGCGCTTCACTACCGGCCGCCCTCTTACCATGGAAGAAAACCGGGCGGATTTGAAAAAAGTGATCGATCACTATGAAAGTCCCGATAATGAATTTTGGGTTTGGGCGGTTGTTCGAAAAGAAGACCTCCAATTTGTCGGTACCTGCGCTTTAATCGGGAGCAATGAAGGTGAAAACGAATTGGGCTATCGCTTTTTGCGAAGGTACTGGGGGCAAGGCTTTGGTGCTGAAACCTTGAATGGCCTCATTTCCTTTGCGATCGAACAATACGGAGTAGATCGTCTGGTAGCATACGTAAACCGGGAAAACCTTGCTTCGGTTCGACTTTTAGAGCAATCTCTACTTACTTTTGAAAAAGAATTTTTTAACAAAGACGAAAATTGCTATGACCGGCGCTACGTTTGGAGCCGGAGTTGAAATCTGAGATATGAAACGAACCATTGTTTTACTGGCCGTATTTGCACTATTGGGAGGGGCGGCCTGGATGGCTTTATCGGAAGATCCGGAAGCTACCGTTTCCTCTTTACCCGGAGAAGACCGCAAATTTGCGGTTGAAGATGTCGATCAGATCCATAAAATTTTCATCGCCGATCGAAACCGGAACCAAACGATTTTGGTCAGAGATGGAAAACAATGGATCTACAACGAAAAGTATAAGGCCAATCCCAATGTTATTGAAAATTTACTGGACGCCATCAAACGCATCCAGATGAGTCATAAGCCAGCTGATGCGGCGGTTGATCGCATGGTCAAAAATCTGGCCACGGAAGGTATAAAAGTCGAAATCTACGATCGCAACGATCAATTGTTGAAGTCGTATTATGTCGGAGGATCGACCCCAAGTGAAAGAGGGACCTACGTGATTATGGAGGGGGCTGAGCAACCCTATGTTGCTTCCATACCAGGATGGGAAGGCAATTTGCGCTTTCGATACAATAAAATGGGAGAAGATTGGAGAGACAAAACCATTTTTAAAGCCGAAGTAGGCAAGATCGATGCAGTAAGCATTGTTTATCCAAAACAGCGTGACAAGTCCTTTAAACTGCAACGGAACAACCAGGGCTATGAAGTAACGCCTTATTACGACATCACACCAAAATATGGCCGACCAGCCAATCGCGGAAGTATCGAGCGTTTTCTCCTGGGGTTTGAATGGATCGCAGCTGAAGCCTTCGAAAACGATAATCCGAAGAGAGACTCGGTCCTACAGACTGTGCCCTTCTGCATCATCAACTTGCAACATGTTGATGGCACGGAGCAATCCGCAAAACTATTCCCCATTTATGCCTATTATGGAGATGGCAATAACCTGGTAGTGGAGCGATATTTTGCGGAAGTGGAAAATGGTCAGGACTTTATGTTGGTCCAGAATCGATTGTTCGAGAAAGTGCTGTGGGCGTATGAGTTTTTCTTTGAGGAAGAACCGGGTTAAAAACAAGGAAACTATGGTGGCTGTGGTGGCTATGGATGCTGTGGTTTCTGTGGTTTCTGTGGCTTCTGTGGCTTCTGTAGCAACTATAGCAACTATAGCAGCTAAAGAAGCCATAGCAACCATAGCAGCTATAGCAAGCATCCATAGCAACAACAGTAACCAATGAAATATCCCGTCTTAATTGGTCTGGTAGTAATATCGGGCCTCACGCTACTATCTGTAACCAAAGCAGCTGATTGGGGTTTTTTCGCTCACCGGCGAATCAACAGAATGGCGGTCTTCACGCTTCCATCTAAAATGATTGGCTTTTATAAGAAGAACGTTGAATACGTAACGGAGCATGCGGTCGACCCGGACAAAAGGCGATATGCAACGCAACATGAAGCGGTTCGCCATTACATTGACATCGATCATTGGGGGGAGTTCCCTTTTGAGGAGGTGCCACGCGACTGGATCAGTTGCTTAATGAAATATACCGAACTCTATCGGATCCGGAAAAACGGTGATACGGTACGGATGGTTACCAATTTCAATTCCTTCTATTCTAAAAAGGATGGCATCATATATCGCAATTTACCGAATGCGGCCTACCGAAGGTTTTTTACGGAGAAAATATTGCCCCAATATTACGAAGACGAATGGGTGATCGAAATAGAAGATTGGCTTTCGTACTCCGCAGCAGATCGAGACACCTTTGATGGGAAAAAGATTTTCGCAGTTGACCAGTTCTCCGCCTATGGTATCCTGCCCTTCCATCTCCAACAAATGCAAGCAAGATTGACCAATGCCTTCGTTGCCAAGGATCGGCAAGCTATTTTGCGTTTGTCGACGGAAATGGGTCACTACATCGGGGATGCGCACGTGCCGCTGCATACCACGGAGAATTACAATGGCCAATTGACGGACCAGGTTGGGATTCATGCATTTTGGGAAAGCCGGCTTCCGGAGTTATTTGCCGACGAACGTTATGATTTCTTTGTGGGGCCGGCTCGCTACCTAAAGGATCCCGCCGATTTTTTCTGGTCCATCGTCTTAGAAAGCCACCAACTTCTGGATAGCGTATTGTTGATCGAAAAAGAGTTGAGTCAGACCTTTCCTCGCGATAAGCAATATTGCTATGAGGATCGCCTGGACATTAATATCCGGACCCAGTGTCGGGCGTATGCCGAGGCCTATCACGAGAGGATGAAGGGAATGGTCGAAAAACGAATGAAGGATGCGATTTTGGCAATTGGCAGTTCCTGGTACACTGCCTGGGTAGATGCCGGCCAACCCAAACTAGATCATTTGGATGTCCATCAACTGAGCAAAACAGAACAAGGTGCTTTGGATAAACTGAACAATTCATTTAGGAATGGTGAAATAAAGGGGCGGACCCATTAGGCGTTCCAGAGGAATTGATTATATTTGACCTCTGCAGCGACTAACTACTGAACTTTCCTTTCAAAGCATTATCTACTTTTTGGGCGATTTTTCAATCCCACGCCAGCGCGGGAACCCTTCTTTTCCGACACCCCGGATATTCAGCATTTGATTTTACTACGACTCACTTTCAAAACTATGAGAAGCACTACTCCTGCTACCATCGTCTCACTATGTCTCTGTTTTTCTGCCATCATCCATCCCCTGGTTGCACAAGACCCGGATCCCGATCCCGACCCGCCGCTCAATGTAATAGTGACGGGGGCCGGTACAAATTGTTTGACGGATTTTGTTCGGGTAGATAACTTCTACCAACAGTCAGGTATGCTGAATGCGAAACCAATGTACGTGCACAATTCCTTGCAGGTAGCGATTGGCTGGAACGTAAACGCGGATAGCAAATGGATCATTGCCGATGAGAATGGGGTGCCGCTTTATGAAAATTCGACCAATACATTATTACCACCGGCTACCGGTTGGGTCAAAGTGACTTCAAATCCGCTTTGCAACGACGGAGCGGACATTGTGCTCACTGGTGATGTAGCGGTCCTGCCGGTTGAATTAACCTACTTCGAGGGCTGGATCGACCCGTTGGGTTATGCGCATTTGTCCTGGCAAACCGCTTCTGAGATCAACAATGACGGATTTGAAATACAGCACAGTGGAGATGGAGAAATCTGGGAGACCTTGACGTTCGTTCCGGGATACGGCACCTCGAATGCTACTCATAATTACGCCCATACCGATTACAAGGCTCGTCAGGGCACGCATTATTATCGTTTGAAGCAGATTGATTTTGACGGAGGATTTCAATATTCGGATATCGTGGTGTTGACGTTAGCGGTTGCTCCGGTGGATCGATTGCTGGGGTTGCAACCTAATCCGGCCCACGAAAGCGTTTCCGTTAAGGTTGCTGCAGGTAATGATAGCCCGGTTCTTCTTCGGGTTTTCGATTTGTTGGGAAGAGAGGTACGGTCGGTCACATTTCAGGAGCATAAAGGAGTTCTTCCGCTAGGGGGAATCCCTGCCGGTACCTACCTTGTAAGCGTCTTTCAGGGAGGGGCAATCTTGGGTACAGAGCGCCTATTGATCCGATAAATCCCATCTTTTTTTTACCTTCGCGGCCATGGAAAATCTGAGAACAAACCTATTCCTGGCCTTAAAGGGTATGGCCATGGGTATTGCTGAAGTAATTCCCGGGGTATCGGGCGGTACCATTGCCTTCATCACGGGTATTTACGAACGACTCATCAATGCCATCAAGTCAATATTGGGGCTCGAAGCCATCAATGCCTTGCGGAAAGATGGAATTGCCGCCGCCTGGAAAACCATTGATGGAGGGTTTCTGGTTTTTTTGGTAGGAGGAATGGCTGCTGGAATCGTTACCGGTGCTTTGGGGATTTCCTACTTGCTGGAGAACTATCCTGAAATGGTATGGGCTTTTTTCTTTGGACTCATTGTAGCTTCTGCACTTTATATTGGTCGACAGGTTCGCCCATGGAATATAGGGAATGTCGTAATATTGGTAGTCGGCATCGTCATTGCGTATTGGATTACCGTTGCTAGCCCCGCCAGTGGAAACGAATCTCCCATTTTCATTTTTTTTGCTGGCGCAATCGCCATTTCGGCATTGATACTGCCAGGAATATCCGGGAGCTTTATTCTCCTGCTTTTGGGGATGTATCAGTTCATTTTGCACGATACCTTGAAAGAAGGTGTATTGGAACAACAGTCTAGCGGAGCGTTTCTTACTTTGGGTATCTTTGCCTTGGGATGTTTGCTTGGACTTGCTACCTTTTCCAGAGTACTGTCCTGGACTTTCAAGCATTATAAGAACCCAACCCTGGCACTATTGACCGGCTTTATGATTGGTTCGTTGAATAAAGTCTGGCCCTGGAGAAACGTCTTGCAATACCGGACCAATAGCGATGGGGAGCAGGAGCCGTTCATCGAGCAAAGTGTGTTGCCCGCCAGCTACGAAGGAGAAGCGCAGATCTTGGCGGTCGTCATTGCAATGATCATTGGTTTTTCAGTGGTATTCCTGTTAGATCGGATGGACCGAAAAAAACCGTAAAAAGCAAATAAATGATCACTGATCCAGACAGCGCAACCAGATTGTTCGGTTTAATTGGCTACCCACTTTCTCATTCTTTTTCGAAGAAGTACTTCAGCAAGAAATATCAAGATGAAGGGATCGAAGATGCCTACTACGAGTTATTTCCGATCGAAGAGGTGAAGCAATTGCCCACCCTGATCGATCGTTACCCAAATTTGATCGGACTCAATGTGACGATTCCCTACAAAGAACAAGTCATCCCCTACATGGATCGACTGGGAGCGGGAGCCAAGGCGATCAATGCAGTGAATACGATCAAGGTAACAAAAAACGGTTTAGAAGGCCACAACTCAGATATCTTTGGCTTTGGTCGGTCACTGGCCAATTTTATCGAAGCTTCCGGCGGTGATCTATCCGATTTAAAAGGCTTGGTATTAGGCACTGGTGGTGCTGCCAAGGCTGTTGCTTATGTGTTAGGACAGCTGTCAATGCCGTTTAAAATCGTTTCTCGATCGCCTGGTAAAGCGGACCTCACTTATGATCAGGTCGGGCAAACCGAATTGGATACATACCGGCTGATCATTAATACGACTCCCTTGGGCATGGCTCCCAATCTCGACACTTGCCCCAATTTGCCCTATCGATTCTTGAATTCCAATCACTTTCTTTTTGACTTGGTATACAATCCGAAGGAGACCCTCTTTTTGACCCGTGGTAAAGAACGTGGAGCAAGAACCAAAAATGGCCTGGAAATGTTATATTTACAGGCAGAAAAGTCATGGGAAATTTGGAATTCGTAATTAACTAAACTATGCTCCAGACTTCTAAGCAACAATCCGATCTCCGACCCAGTCGGGGTAAAAAGGCGAATGTTGACTTCTCTGATGTTCAGATCGCTTTTGCCTCCAAGACAGACAAAGAGCTAAAGAAGTCTGCCTGGCTATTTGGCTTGATGAACAACCAGTTCTTAGTCAACATTGGTTCAAAGCTAATGCTCATAGCCATCCGGCTTAGGCTCCCATTCGTCAAAGCTATCATTCACAAGACTATATTTACACAATTTTGCGGCGGAAGGACACTATTGGAGACTAAGGGGCCAATTGATCGCCTCAACGAATTTGGAGTAGAATCGATATTCAATCTTGCGATTGAAGGCAAAGAAGACGAAAAGTCTTTCAATAGGACCATGAATGAAACCATAAGGGCAGTGGAGTTTGCCGGCAGAAATCATGGTATTCCCGCAGTGGGGGTAAAGATTACCGGTTTTGCCCGTTTTGCGTTGCTGGAGGGATTGCAAGAAGGCCAACCCTTTACCAAGGAAAGCCGTGCGGAGTATAAGGTCATTCTAAAGCGCGTGGATGCCATTTGCCATGCCGCTGCCCAAAGGGGGATTCAGATTTATTTCGATGCGGATGAGAGCTGGATCCAAAATTCGATTGATCACCTGGTAACGGTGATGATGCGCCGCTATAACCGAGAAAGGGTTGTTATCTTTAATACTTTTCAGTTGTATCGTCACGACCGCTTACAATTTCTGATCGATTCATTTAATCTGGCTAAGAAAAGTGGATATCTGCTTGGTGCAAAATTGGTCCGGGGGGCCTATATGGTCAAGGAAAGAGAACGCGCTGATAGAATGGGTTATTTGTCTCCCATCCAGAAGACCAAACAGGCGACGGATGATGCTTTTAACACCGCCATTCGTTTTTGTTTGGACAATTATAAGGAAATGGCCTTTTGCTGTGCCTCCCACAATGAATACAGTACCCGCCTTCTGATTGACTTGATGGTGCAGCGATCCATTCCTTCCAATCATCCACACATTTACTTTTGCCAACTTTATGGAATGAGCGATAACCTTACCTTTAATTTGGCCAAGGCGGGTTTTAATGTTGCCAAATACATCGTATATGGCCCGGTGCGGGAAGTGATTCCATTCCTGGTCCGTCGTGCACAGGAAAATACCGCTGTTACGGGAGAAGTTGGCCGTGAATATTCCTTGTTAACCGCCGAGATCAAGCGGCGAAAATTGTAAGTGTAACCCATCTATTAACTTTTGTTTTAATATTTTTCCGGGGTCTGATCCAATCAAATTTTTCTTTTCTCCGTATTAAGTACCTAACAACTGTCTTCTATACAGCTAGGGTATTTTAATATGAGGGGAATCGTCATGCAACTAATCACCGGGGCCATTTTCTTGGTCTTGCCCACTTGCTCTTGCTTGGCACAGCAAGGGGATGGAGATATCTCTTTTCGCGATTGCCACGGCGCATTCCTTCTCTGTGGAGATACGACAATCAATATGCTTGGAGGCAGCGGCCGCGCCGATTTTCTCAATCCGCGTAATGATGCCGGTTGCCTCACCGCCGGTGAGCGAAATTCGATTTGGTATTACTTTGAATTTGATATCGATATGCCGGTTAACAGCAATTTTGAGATGCTGTTGTCGCCCGCCGTTGCTTCCTTGGCTGATTACAATTTTTCAGTTTACGGTCCCAACCTTGTTTGCGATAGTCTGGGATCGCCCATTCGCTGCTCCAATTTTAGTAATCCGGGAGATGCGACTGGTCTTGTCGCTCAATCCGCCGATTTCTTTGAAACTGCAACCGGGGGTGATGGTTTTTTGGCTCCACTGACCGTACAGCCGGGTGAGGGCTACTATCTTCTAATCGATTACTTCAATAATTTTGGATTGGCTGGCGATATTGATATTTCTTTGACCGGTTCCGCTGTTACACATCTGAATTGCCGGGCGGTCCCGGGCTGTAGTGGTTTTAAACCTGAGTTACCCCTTGAAGCAACGCTTTGCAATCTTGGTGATAGCTTAGAATTAGGCCCAATTCGTTCGCCAACATTCGATCTCGACCAGATTTCATGGCAAATTTCCAATGGAAGTTTAGGAAGTATTTTACAGGAAGACTCCGTGAATCCGACTTTTGTGGCCAATTCCGATTTTTCAGATCCTTTGACATTGGATGTAGTGTTCACGGCCGGGAATTGCCGGGAAGAGATGGCGGTCACCATCAAAAGATCGGCTTTTGACGGTCCCCTCATCACCAGCGGGGACCAGACTTGCATCGGCCAGCCATTGCTCTTAACTTCTATTGCTCCCGGATCACAATTCAAATGGAGTAATGGTTCCGCAGATAGTACTACTACGGTATCTGAGCAGGGAATGTATTACCTTGAAATGGTCGACACAGACCAATGTTTCCGAAAGGATTCCATTCAAGTGGACTTTCATAACCTACCAGAACCGGAATTGCTGGGAGACACCGTTTTTTGTGCCGGTAGCGCAGTAGTATTGACGACGAGTGTGGCCTGGAGCCATTACCAATGGTCAACGGGAAGTACCGATGCTCAACTGACAGTGACTGAAGGAGGATTTTACACGATTTCTGTAACGGATGAAAACGGCTGTCTGGGCATGGACAGCACCTTGGTTCAAAGTTCGTCTATAGCAATGCCAACCATTTCTGGACCGGAGTTATTTTGCCCTGACGAAGAAGTTGCGCTTTCAGTCCAGGGGGATTATACGGGATATCGTTGGTCAACCAATGAAGAAAATCCCGGGATTTTGGTGGGTCGCGCTGGCGATTATGGCGTAACGGTAACGAATGCTGAAGGCTGTATTGACTCAGCTTCCATTACGCTGTCTGCTTTCGGAGTTGAACCCCTGCAGTTACCGGAGCGCTGGACGCTATGCACCGGAGAGCAACTGACCGTCGAATTGAACCTGCCTTACGAAACATACAGTTGGTCCACCGGTTCTGTTGCTCCCAGTATTCAAATACAAAACCCCGGTGATTTTGCCTTGACGGTCTCCGATTTTAATGGTTGCCAGCAAAGTGCTGCTTTTTCGGTAGTGGAACTTTTGGGGCCCGAAGCCCAGATCGTGGGGTCGTCTGAGCTCTGCCGCGGTGATACGATCCAATTGAGTGCCATTAGAACCGGGGCTAGCCTACTTTGGTCTACAGGAGCAAGAACAGAAACCATCGATGTTATAGAGCCCGGTCTTTACAAACTCTCTGTTGCTGATCTTAATGGCTGCGTAAGCTCAGATAGCATTCAAATTGTCGGCGCCGCCATGGCCACACCAAGAATTGTTGGTCGCTCCGTTCTCTGTCCTGGCGAACAACTTTCGTTGTCAGTGGAAGGAGAATTCGATTCCTATCTTTGGTCAGATGGTAGCCATTCGAGTAGCATACAAGTAGAAGAGCCTGGAGAATATCTGCTCACAGTAACGAATGTGGCTGGTTGTAAAGCCACGACCGGAATCATCATTGAAGAGCGGTCTTCCGTCATTCCCACGATAAGTGGTTCTTCGGGCCTTTGCCCGGGTTCCGAGGGAGTTCTGGTAGTTGAGCAAGTTTTTTCGAATTATCAGTGGTCTCATGGAGAGAGCGGCCCCATGGTTTCGATTAATGCTCCTGGGGTATATGCGGTCACGGCGACCGACAACCATGGATGTGCCTTTGAGCATCAATTTACGGTAGAGAATTATCCGGTACCAGGTCTTTCGATTGCGGGGCCTGGCGTATTCTGTCGGGGTTCCTCCGCCAATTTGGTCGCTGCCACCTCCGCAACAGCGTTGGAATGGTCTAATGGTATGACGGACGCCATCATTAAAGTTGTAGAGCCGGGGATGTACGGTTTGACTGTTACC